>DIYR01000168.1 GCA_002429085.1 Flavobacteriales bacterium UBA6049 | reverse complement strand
AGATTTCAGATTCAACAGCATCCCAACTTGTAGCTTTATTTTTCAGCACAGCGAATGCTAATGGCTTTTGACCTCTTAATTCATCGTTTACACCTATTACAGCACATTCTGCCACTGCCGGATGATGGGCAACTACCTCTTCGATCTCAGCCGTGCTCAAACGATGCCCTGCGACATTGATTACATCATCAATTCTACCTGTTATGTATATATAACCGTCTTCATCACGATAACCTCCATCTCCTGTAAAGTAATACCCAGGGAATCGTTCTAAATAGCCTGCTTGAAAACGCGCTTCGTTACCATAAACAGTACGTAAACACGATGGCGGAAGAGGCAATTTAACTACCACAAATCCCTCTTGATTAGGATCCACCTCTTCTCCATCGTTATTCACTATTTGAAGGTTATAACCACAAACTGGTAATGAAGAAGAACCTGGTTTCACATCTTTTACACCATAACCTACCATATTGGCTACCATGGCCCAACTAGTTTCAGTTTGCCACCAGTGATCAATAACAGGAATATTCAGCTTGTCTTGCGTCCACTTCAATGTAGCTGCATCGCATCGCTCGCCTGCTAAAAATTGGTATTTGAAATGTGATAAATCGTACTGCTTGACGTAATCTCCGTTCGGATCTTCTTTCTTAATTGCTCGAATTGCAGTTGGAGCCGTAAACATGGCTTTTACTTTGTATTCACTAATTACTCTCCAAAAGGTGCCGGCATTTGGAGTACAAATTGGCTTTCCTTCAAACAAAATGGTAGTAGCCCCATGAATAAGCGGAGCATAAACGATGTACGAGTGTCCAACTACCCAACCAACATCAGAAGCTGCCCAAAACACTTCTCCGGGGTCTATGCCATATACATACTTCATACTGTATTTTAAAGCAACAGCATGTCCACCATTGTCTCGCACAATTCCCTTAGGAGTTCCTGTGGTTCCTGAGGTATAAAGAATATACAAGGGGTGATTAGATTCAACAGAAACAGGATCAGCAGGTATTGCTTTCGCTAGCTCTGTTTTCCAATCTAAATCTCGTGGAGCTTTGAGTTCTATTTCTAGTTCATCTCGCTGATAAATCAAGCTATATTCTACTTGATGTCGCGCTTGAGCAAGCGCATTGTCAAGTAATTCCTTATATGGAATAACACGTTGAAATTCAATCCCACAAGATGCAGAAAGAATCAATTTTGGTTTTGCATCATCAATTCTAATTGCTAATTCATGTGCAGCAAAGCCTCCAAAAACAACTGAATGAATAGCTCCTATTCTAGCGCAAGCTAACATAGCCATTACCGCTTGAGGAATAGCTGGCATATAAATAATCACAGTATCTCCTTTACCAACGCCAAGATTGGTGAGAACTCCTGCTAATTGAGCTACTTTATCTCGCAATTGGAGATAAGTAAACTGTTCTTTTTTATCGGTTACAGGAGAATCGTAAATCAGTGCTGTTTGACTCCCCTTGCCTTGTTCTATGTGATAATCTAAAGCGAGATAACTAGTATTAAGCATCCCTCCCTCAAACCAGCTGTGATGACCATTTTCTTGTGGCGTCAAGATGGCATCTGGAAACTTATCCCACTTGATTTCGTGTGCTTGTGTCATCCAGAATTGTTCTGGATTTTCCACACTCAAGCGATACGCCTCCTCATAACTTTGGATGTGTGTATCTGTGTTCATTCTCATTAGATTAATAGGTTGTTGACTTCTTTCATTAAATGGCGTGTGGAGA
Source organism: Flavobacteriales bacterium UBA6049 (assembly GCA_002429085.1). Lineage (GTDB taxonomy): Bacteria > Bacteroidota > Bacteroidia > Flavobacteriales_G > Salibacteraceae > UBA6049. The sequence continues at coordinate 9,177 of DIYR01000168.1, read as the reverse complement.
ATGGTTTAGTAACATACTTATCGGCTCCTAAAGACAATCCCTTTTCAATATCTGATGGTTTACTCTTAGCTGATAAGAACACCACTTTTACGTGCTGATGTGCTTCAGATGACTTTACAAACTGACATACCTCATACCCGTCAATATCTGGCATCATAATATCTAGAATGATTAAGTCGGGGATTTCATTCTTCAATAAATCCATCGCTTCGGTTCCATTACGAGCAATGAATAGCTCATAGCCTGCCTTCTTAATTAAGAAATCAAGCGACATGATGATGTTGGGTTCATCATCTACAATCATTACTCGTTTTTTCTGTTCGCTTTGCATGGTTACATGTGTTGTTTGTAGGGAATGGTAAAACAGAATTTAGCTCCAGTCTCTTCTCCATTCTCTACCCAAATTTTTCCTTCGTGTAATTCTATAATCTTCTTAGAAATGGCTAACCCTAGCCCACTCCCTTTTGGTTTTCTAATTGTCTGATTCTTCGCTTGGAAGAATTTCTCAAATATTACCTGCTGCAACTCTGGTTTTATTCCTTTACCATTATCACTGATATTTACTTTCAGATATCCATTCAATACATAAGCAGTAATGCTAATTTCTCCATGATCAGGATTACAGTGTTTTACTGCATTACTTAACAAATTCAACACTACTTGTGTAATACGATCCTCATCAGCTAAAACTGTATTGAGCTTGCGTTGGATATCTGCTTTTACCTTAATGTTTTTGGATCTGAAAACTTGCTCCATTGAACCAAGCGCATGCAGCACTAACTCTTCCATATCTACCTCATACAAGGTGAGCTGATGTTTACCCGATTCAAAATTTTCTAAATCTAATACTTGAGAAATTAAACGTGTCATACGTTCAGTTTCAGAAACGATGGTATTCAGGTAATGTTTTTGAGTCTCTTCATCAATATCATCATGATCTGACAGAATCTCACCTAAAGCTCTAATACTTGTAAGTGGAGTCCTCATTTCATGTGTTACGGTATATAGGAACTCATCTTTTAACTCATCGTTTTGCTTTAGTGCTTTATTCGCTCTAGCGATGGCATCGGTTGCTTTTCTGAGCTGATCAGATTTTTTGGTCAACTCTTTATTGAGTTTTAAAAGCTGTTGTGATTCTTTCAAGATATCTACTACATCTTGCATTCCAATTTCCTCTTCTTTTGCGACACTTGACACTAAGATTCGAGCAGAAGATGATCCTATAACTCCTGTTAAATGTTTCTCAGCATAGTTCATAAACTTACTATCTGCCAAAGCCGACTCTTCTACATCAATTTCGTGCATGGTTGCAAACTGAGCAATAGCCTTATCAGTTTTAGACTCACCTAAAAACCTTACCATTAAAGACTTTACATCTGGAAAACTAGCGACACCTTTCCAAACAACACTACTCTCATATGCCGTAGAATACTTGAAGATGTCAACGAAAATTTCGGCTTGATTTCGCTCAACCGAATGCTGCTTACCCAATAAAGAAATCCAAACGTAAGCACCAACATTTGCAAACAAACTCCAAAATAATGTAGTCGTAATCGTGTTAACAGATGATTGACTTTGCAGAATTGATGTAAGCTGTGGACTCAATATTTCTTGACCTCCAACTACAGCAAATGAAGGATACACTAAGTTGATGAACCAAATCACAAACCCAATAATCATTCCCCACTGGGCTCCTTGTCTGGTACCTCTTTTCCAGAACATTCCACCAATAATGGCTGGAGCAAATTGACTTACTGCTACAAAACTTATTAACCCAATAGCTATTAGGCTAAAGCGATCTGTTACGATGGCATAGTAACCATAAGACAGCATCAAAATGATAACGATACTCAATCTGCGGAAAATAACTGGGATATATTGTTCGTTTCGCTGAAAGAGTTCATTTAGCCATTTACGATTGATCATTAATGGCATCAATACTGAGTTACTAAGCATTTTACTCAAGCTATGTGTAGACACAATGATCATACCTGTGGCTGCTGCAAAACCACCAATATAGCTAATGCTAGCCAACATATTTGAACCTGCTTGCAATGGAATTGCCAACACGTACAAATCGCTGTTTATGGGTGATGATGCAAACAATTGATTGCCTCCCAAAGCAATGGGTAAAACAAATAAGTTAATTAACAGTAAATACAATGGAAATAGCCATATAGAAGTGTTTAACTGACGTTCTGAGGTGTTTTCCACTACAGCCATCTCAAACTGACGAGGCAAGAACATAACAGCTATTCCTGATAAAAACATCAGTCCAAACCATTCACCATAACTAGATGCCTTATTTGGCAAAATAGGTTTTAGATCGGTTACTTCTCTGAATACGTCTGCAGGCCCATCGAACCACATAAAAGTAATGGCTATTCCAATAGTGGCGAAGGCCACCAACTTTATGATAGATTCTAATGCCATTGTACCTACCAAACCTGTGTTTTTGTTTCCACTTTGAATTTTACGTGTAGTGAATATCACAATGAATATTCCAACTAAAATGAGCAAGATGATGGGGTTTAAAGTAAATCCTGTACTCGCAGTTTCACTGAATTCACTTCCAGATGAAAGCACCCTCATACTTTGATCTATCGCCTTGATTTGAAGGGCTATGTATGGAATGATTCCGATTAAAAAGAAGAAAGCTACTAATTGACCTATGGTTTGATCCTTACCATATCGAGCCGAAATAAACTCAGATAAAGTTCCTAAACGCTGTACTCTACTGATACGAATCATTTTACGGACTACAACCCACCATAGTGGAGCTGTTATGGTTGGCCCTAAATAAATTGTCATGTATTGGAGCACATGGTCTGCTGCCATTCCTACACTCCCATAAAAAGTCCAAGCTGTGCAATATACTGCTAAGCTGAGCGAGTACAAGGCCGGATTTTTCTTTAGACGAACACCCTTTCCTGCTAGGTATTGAATATAGTATCCAACTCCAAACAGCACTAAGAGATAGCCTATTGATAATCCTACCACTTGCCAGCTAGTCATCTTGTGGATCTAGTTTTTTATCGGTTTGTGTTGATCTAATAATAATGGCATAGAATACAATCAAGAATAACCAAGCCGTGTATGTATACACCACAATTTTGGGAAGTCCGAAGAACGACCCCGTTTGAAAATACAACAGTATGGGAGCGTTGAGTAGAAACAGTCCTAGCACACTTGCTGCAAAAAGTATAGTTGTTTTATGCTTGGCTTCCATGAATTATTTCAGCGTTAAAATACCGAATCTGTCGAGCAGAAAAACTGACATTAAGCAGGTAAAACCAATCGCAATGGATGTCAATGCCGAAATACCGTAATTTACCTCAATAAGCCATCTACCGATAAGGGTCATGGCTCCGTATACTATCAAGAATATAATGCTTTGCTTTTTGGTTAACATAGTTTCAAAGGATTATGATAATAAGTAAGGGGCAGCTTGCTTGAGCATAGCTAAACCACCCCTTTCTTCAACCTAATTTTAATGATCTACTGCCGCACCAGCTCCTTTAGGGATACGGATGTCTTCTACCAAGTCTTGCACATCTTGTGGTGGCGCAGGGAACATGCTAGATACCGCTAACGACACCGCAAAGTTCACCAACATACCAATGGTACCAAAACCTTCTGGTGATACACCAAACCACCAATCGTCTTTGGTAGTTTCTCCGAACATGTTGAATTTATACATCAAGATGTAGAATATGGTGATAGCCAAACCTGAAATCATACCGGCAATTGCACCTTCTTTGTTCATGCGCTTGCTAAAAATTCCCATGATAATAGCTGGGAAGAATGACGCTGCCGCTAACCCAAAGGCCAATGCCACTACAGGTGCCACATAATCTGGAGGATTGATACCAAAGTATCCTGCCACTACTACAGCTGCTGCTGCCGCTACACGCGCTGCAACCAGTTCTCCTTTTTCTGAAATATCTGGCTTGATTTGTTTCTTGAATAAATCGTGAGCTACTGAAGTAGAAATTACCAATAACAAACCGGCCGCAGTAGATAAAGCTGCCGCTAGCCCACCTGCTGCCACCAAGGCAATTACCCAGTTAGGTAAGTTTGCAATCTCTGGATTGGCCAATACCATGATATCACGATCAACCGTTAATTCATTTGCTTCTTTATCGGCTACATATTGCACAACACCATCGTTATTCTTGTCTTCCCAAGCAAGTAATCCGGTTTTCTCCCAATTACCAAACCACTCTGGTAACATAGCATACTCCGTATTACTTACTGTTTGAATCAAATTAGTACGAGCAAATGCTGCTACTGCAGGAGCAGTTGTGTATAAAATGGCAATTAAGATTAATGCATAACCACCACTTAAACGTGCATCACTTACCTTAGGAACGGTGAAGAAACGTACAATTACGTGAGGTAAACCTGCTGTACCTATCATTAAGGCCGCTGTAATAGCAAATACATCAACCATCGATTTACTTCCACTCGTATACTCGGCAAAACCAAGTTCTCGGTGCAACCCATCTAGTTTGTCAAGTAGATAGGTTCCGTCTTCTAGAGTTCCTCCAAAACCTAATTGAGGAATTGGGTTCCCTGTCATTTGCAATGAGATAAAGATTGCCGGAACCATAAAAGCGAAAATCAACACACAATACTGAGCTACTTGGGTGTAGGTAATTCCTTTCATTCCTCCTAGTACTGCATAAAAGAATACGATAACCATTCCGATTACTACACCCCACTCTACATCTACTTCTAAGAAACGAGAGAATACTACTCCTACTCCACGCATTTGACCTGCTACGTAGGTAAACGAAACAAAAAGCGCACAGATTACAGCTACCGTTCTAGCTACATCTGAGTAATAACGATCTCCAATAAAATCTGGCACAGTAAACTTTCCAAATTTACGTAAGTACGGAGCTAACAGTAAAGCAAGCAGTACGTATCCGCCTGTCCACCCCATTAAGAAAACAGAACCATCGTATCCCATGAAAGAAATCAATCCTGCCATAGAGATAAAAGATGCTGCCGACATCCAATCGGCCGCGGTAGCCATACCATTAGCCAATGGTGATACACCACCACCTGCTACATAAAAGTCTTTCGTACTGCCTGCACGAGACCAAATTGCGATACCGATGTACAATGCAAAGGTGACGCCCACCAGAATATATGTCCAAATTTGAATATCCATGTTTTTAGTTTTTTGAAGGGTTAGTCTTCGTGCACATCGTATTTACGATCTAGCTTATTCATTAGGCGCACATAAATAAAAATGAGGATGACGAAAACATAGATGCTTCCTTGTTGTGCGAACCAAAACCCAAGTTTGAATCCACCCAATTGTATGCTGTTAAGTGAGTCTGCTAGCAGGATACCGAATACATAGGACACGAGAAACCATACTCCCAATAGAATAAAGAGGTATTTCTTGTTCTCGTTCCAGTAAGCTTTCATTTTGTCTTTCATAAAGAACTGATTTACTGAGTTTATAAGAATATGTGGAGTTGAAGTCTGAATTGCTGGAAGCTCTCTGGATCGCCATCTACATCGTAGCCTCCACCTTCAATAAAGTTGTTGTAGATGCCCATGTACTCTGCTGTAATTTTAGCATGATGCCCATTTACGTAGTAGTTGGCTCCAACGTTTACCGCACTTGGATCATCATTTAGGCCATCGTATTGTGCAAATTGATAGCTTACATAAGGCATTACCTTCCATTTTTCATAGTAGTAACCCGCTTGGCCATAATAAGATATTCCCGTTCCCGCCCAGCGGCTCATGTAGTTCTCGCCATAGTTAAAACTCTGGACACTAGCATAAGCGTTTACGGCTCCACCACTTACTGGATGATCGAAGAAAATATCTCCTGCAAAATGTAGTACATTCTCATGCTCTAATTTAAGTGTATCGTATGTTCCGTTTGGTTGGGCAAAGAATCCAAGACCTATATTCAACATCTTCTTTTTACCCATATATGTTCCCACATAGTAAGGTAACTTCATGCTTTCTTTATCCATTAAAGCATACTTAAAATACCCTTCATAAATCATGTTTCCAACTGCATCACCATCTTCGTCTAAGATGTTAGATCCATTGTAAGTAATGTCTGACCCTACATCTCCATAGTGTCTACCTGCACCCAATGCGTTATCAGAATTAATAGGATTGTTTATAGCTAGTCGGTACTCAAATTTTCCGATATCACCTTTGAAGTACACTCCAATGTGACGAGCGAATTGATCAGTAACCCCTAAAGAGTGCCAATGTGTAAATGGACGAGGAGCATCTAGGGTCATAAAGTTTAGTGTACTCTGGTTTGCTAAGCGTGTCATACCCTTCCAGTAATGCAAACCACCACCAACAAACAGGTAATCAGCTATTTTAAATTCTCCCCACGCATCGTGTAAAAACAATTGAGGGCCATTATTGGTATTACCCAACGAACTCATGTTGGCAGAACTTAAGTTATTCAACCCAAAATGGGTTAAGATCAAGAAACGATCAGAAATTTGTGCAAACGCCAACATACGTGACCTGCGAAGAGAAAAATTGACTTCGGTAAGTTCCAGGCCATCATCGCCTGGCGTATTTAAATTATTGGTAGTAGCCCAAATCTGATTCCAAAGAATGAAGCGAACATATTTGCTTCCGTCTTGGTTTAAATTAAGCTTGAGTGGCTTATACGTTCGATCTGGTTCGGAGTTGGTTTGTTCTTGTGCCCACAGCGTTGTACAGCTTAGTACTGCTATGGCGATCAACAGTTTACTTCTCATATGACTTTTAGTTTAACAGGATAAATCGGTTTGCTTTGACGCTTCTCAAAGTGAAATGATCTTACCCACAAATCATAAAGTCATATAGTTATATGCTAATCAATATAGCTATCTATCTCTAAAACGATCCCAATGAATCACCATAAACTTATCTCCCACCTCTGTAATTAAGAGTCCTTTTCCACTTGTATACGCTTCATCTTTCATCAATTCAATCAGCTCTGATCTTTTCAGAATTCGGTAAGACGGATGGTAATCAGTTTGCTCTGGACGCTTGATTTTATATTGTTTCACCCAATTCATCACACTAACATGACTTACACCCAAAAGGCGTTCAATTTCTCGGTAACTCACTCCCTCTAAGTATAGTTGCAATGCCTTCAACACAAAGTAATCATCAATCTTCTTACCTACTTTATCAACAGAGAAATGGTAACCACACGATTTACACTTGTAGCGTTGTCTTCCGCCAACTACACCACTTTTAATAAGTTCTTCTGATTGACAACGTGCACATTTTGAGAGCTTTTTAGCCATAACTATAATTGTTTAGCATAAATATAGTTATTTAGCAAATAATAGATAATGATGAATCATATTAAGGTGCCAGATGTTCACCTTGGACAGCCTGAGAGATATCTAGATATACTAACAAATTGGTTTCTGAACTCTTTTACCTTCTATCCCAAACAAAATAAATGGTTATCCTTCTCGAAACAAGTTGATCTTAAAGGTTATGAAAACCTCTTTAGCTCTTCCTAGTTATCTATCTTAGCACTTCTTCAACACCAAGACCAAAGAAGCTTATGGCTCTCGATTAAAAAGTAATGACAACGATTAATGGAAGGAGAATTTATTACTAAGGATGTCTTTCTTATTAATACATAAAAAAGCACCTCAAAGCAGATTATCACTAGTTAAAATAGAATGAGAGTTAACCCCTGGGCATTTGGAATGGTATTTATGATGATTGCGTCTTACGTTCTTTGGAATGACGCTCAACTTCCTGTTGTATTTATTGGAGAAACCAATGAGACTCATGCGAGAGTAATAGAAACGAAAATTGTACCTGGGTTTAAAGGGTGGGGGTACAAAGAGAATTTCAAATATGTTTACATGGTTGATAGTGTGCTCTATAAGTCTTTTGTTAAAGTAGGAACAGATTTATCTAAATCCATTGGCAACAGACTAACAATAAGGTATTCTGTTGATAATCCTTCGAAACATGAGATAATTACTTTTCAAATTGACTATAACGCGCAAAATTCAACCAAAAACACTTTTATCCGAAATAAAGAAGTAGGCTACGAAGAGTTTATTTTAGAGAATGGTTTGTTCTTTTATAATGACTATTTAAAACGTGGCAAAAAACGATTAGAATGCTTTGGGGAATTTGATACCATTCAGGATACTGTGATACTAAAACCGTTTATTGAAAGACAAAATAGATTTGTATTCTCTACAAAGTATTTAAAAACAATAGATTCCTTAAATTCTGAAGTACTGATTGATTTGTCTACGCAGAAAACATTTAAAAAGCTTTAAATTCCATACCCAGCTACTACTACTTTAGTTCCGCAAATGCATATGAAACCCCAGATCCTTATATACTTGTTTATTGTACTTACTTCATGCATCTCATCAGGTGATTGGGTAATTGAAGAAGTAAATTTGCCTCATGGCGAGGTAGTTTATTTAAAATCATGGACATATGGGTTTCGAGGAGAACATAACCGAACAATTATCTCCAGGCATAGAGATGAAAAATTTCGGGAAAATGAAGACATTGATATAGGGCAATTTGTACCAATTAGATACAAAATTGAAAATGGTAAATTTATACTGATTGAGACTTCAAATTATCGACATATTCAAGATCAATTTGATACTTTAGAAAGTATTGAAATCGATATTGTTTCTACACAAGAGTACCTTGACAGTTCTATTGGTTACACCAAAAATTTCTATAAAAAATAAAGCATTCATTCGTACGGTTGCATCATACCACTACTACCTCTCATATTTTTGAGATTACGTCATCTAGTAATCCTTCTTAATTATAGATTTGATCTTTCTAATAACTAAAGGTAGTTCAACCACCTTCACAAAACTGTTTAAACTAACATGAGAAAATTCACTAAGCATTTGATGGTATTACTAATCGCCTGTAGTTGCCATGTAGTTTTTGGGCAATCATCTGAAGAGTTAGCCAAAAAGTTAGCAAACCCAATTGCGAGCCTTATTAGTGTGCCTTTACAGAATAATATGGATGTAGGCATTGGTGAAAACAATGGCTCTAGAAACATATTAAACATTCAACCTGTTGTTCCATTGGGACTTAGTGACAATGTAAACCTAATTACAAGGTGGGTACAACCACTTATATCTCAGTACAATATTTCTGGAGAAGGTAATT
>DIYR01000211.1 GCA_002429085.1 Flavobacteriales bacterium UBA6049 | reverse complement strand
ACCATCAAAGGCTTTAACATGATCATGAGCGGTGAGCTAGATCAGTATCCTGAAGCAGCATTCAACCTTAAAGGCGATATCAACGATGTTGTTGAGGCTGGAGAGAAAATGTTAGCTGAAGCTTAATTGATTAAAACCGTAAACGAATGACCTTAGAGGTATTAACACCAGGAAAGCTTTTATACACAGGAGCAGTAGAGCACGTTCAAATGCCAGGTTTAGATGGATCTTTTGGTATATTGAATAATCACGCTCCCATGATATCTGCGTTACAAGCTGGAAAGGTAACAGTGCGCCAGGCCGCTCAAAAAGACGGTTTTGTACAAGAAGGCGCTTTTTATCAAGACATTGCTAAATCAAAAGATTTTGAATTCGAAATCACTGGTGGTGTTGCAGAAATCAACAACAACAAAATCATTATTCTAGCAGAATAAGATTTAGGTTAAGTATAGTAAAGAGCCCTGACAGTATCGTCAGGGCTTTTTTGCTTTTAAACAATTCATCTTTCTTTGCCTCTAATGCAAGCAGAAATTGGAACAAACATTCAACATGCTGTTGAGTTACTTCAAAAAGAACAGCTAGTAGCTATTCCAACCGAAACGGTATATGGGTTAGCAGGCAATGCTCTTTCTAGTACTGCTGTAACTCATATTTTTAAAGCAAAGAACAGACCTTCATTCGATCCACTAATTGTACACACCTCATCTATAGATCGTATAGCCAACTTTGCATTTTTTGAATCTGAACGTTTACAGAAACTAGCTAAGGCTTTCTGCCCTGGGCCTATTACCTTCATATTACCAAAAAAAACTAACGTTCCAGATTTAGTAACATCAGGACATCCAACCGTAGGTGTTCGTATTCCTAATCATCCGATAACACTAAAATTATTAGAACAACTCGATTTCCCAGTAGCAGCACCAAGTGCTAATCCATTTGGATTTACAAGCCCTACAAGTGCACAACATGTAGCCAATCAATTAGGAAATCAAATCCCCTATATTTTAGATGGTGGTTCTGCCAATGTAGGGGTAGAAAGTACGATTGTAGAAGATACACCTAATGGATTACAAGTATTAAGACTTGGTGGATTAAGCATAGAAGACATTGAAAAGTGCATAGAAGAACCTGTTGTTTCTATAAAAACATCATCGAGCACTCCGCATGCACCTGGTATGTTGAGCAGTCATTACAATCCAGGCACACCAGTTCAACTAATCCAATCTCCTCTTGAGGCAGAAGCATACTCGAGTAAAAAGATTGGATACATAGCTTTTAGTCAAAATCCGAATCTTTCTTTTATTGAAAACGTAGCTATTCTTAGTGCTTCAGGAAGCACTACTGAAGCAGCGCAACATCTGTTTGCTACACTAAGAGCTTTTGGACAACTTAACCTTGATCTCATCTTAGTAGAACCGGCCCCAGATAAAGGGTTAGGCACTGCTATTAACGATCGGTTAAAACGAGCAAGCGCCACTCGTAAAACTGAAGAAACCTAGGGTTCATCTAGGGTAAAGAAGAGTTTACTTAGTTCATCCTAAGTACATCTTCAACATCAAATGAAGAGCGGTCAATTAACAGACCCTTAAATTTCAGGTGATGCATGAGCTAGTATAGGTAGAGAATTTTGTTCTCAAACTAAAATAGCTATGAAACACTTATTCTACACTTTAATCCTTGGACTGGGGTTCTCTGCAGCCCATGCACAGAGTACAATTACAGTGCGTGTTAACTCCAACACTGACGATGCTGAAGAAGCAGCAGGAAATGGGGATATGTATACAACAAGCTCAGATTTAGAAATGAGTTTTGATGATTATACGGTTGTAAATGACGATCAGTTAATTGGTATTCGTTTTACCAATGTTAACATCCCTGCAAACGCTATCATTCAAAATGCTTACATCCAGTTTCAAGTAGATGAAGATAAGATGAATGATCCGTGTGAACTTTATGTATTTGCCGAGAACGATGCAAACCCTGCAACTTACACAACCACTTCATTCGACATCTCTTCTCGTACTTATTTTAACAACTCCACTCAGTGGTTACCAGCTGCGTGGCCTACATCTTCTGTAGGAGATCAAGGTTTAGCACAAAGAACACCTAACATTGCTACGTTGATTGATTCTATAATAAACCAATCTGGATGGACAAATGGAAATGCAATGGCATTTAAAGTTCAAGGAACTGGAACACGTACTGCCGAATCTTATGATGGCGACCCTGCTGGTGCTCCAATGCTTGTGATTCAATACACTATGCCAGGTAATTTCTTATTGCAAGTACTTCATGCATCTGATTTAGAAGGTGGTGTTGATGCCATTGAAGATGCACCAGCATTTGCTGCAATTGTTGACCATCTAGAAGATGAGTATGCAAACACGATCGTTGTATCTTCTGGAGATAACTACATCCCTGGACCATTCTTAAGTGCTGCTAATGAAGATTTAGTAGAAGATTCTTTGAGAGCTATTCTTTCAGATTTCTACGGAACACCATTAAATAACTTAGGTACAGAAGGTGGTAGAGTTGATATTTCTATCATGAATGTAATTGGTTTCAATGCTTCTTGTTTTGGTAACCACGAATTCGATTTAGGTTTAGGAACGGTTTCAGATGTAATTCTATCATCTGGTGGAGCTAACTTAAGCTGGATGGGAGCACAATTCCCTTACTTATCTGCTAACTTAGATTTCTCTGCAAGCTCTTTGAATAGCCGTTATACTGATGCAGTAATTCCTTCTTCAAACTTCGAAACAGATGTAACAAACCCCGGATCTGCAAATAGTGTAAATAAAGTAGCCCCTGCTACCATTATTGAAGTTGGTGGCGATTCAATAGGAATTGTTGGTGCAACAACTCAATTGTTAGCTTCTATTTCTTCTCCTGATGATGTTACTGTTAAAGGTAACCCTACAGGAAACGACATGGCTCAATTAGCATCGGTTCTTCAACCATATATTGATTCATTAACTAACAAAGGAGTTAATAAAATCATTGTTGCTTCTCACTTGCAGCAATTTGCTTTAGAACAACAATTAGCTGGTTTATTAAACGATATAGATATCATTTTAGCTGGTGGTTCAGATTTCCGTTTAGCTGATAATGATGATGTTCTTCGTCCTGGCCATACTGCTGATGGTTATTACCCTTACCAAACTACAAACGCACAAAACGATTCTGTTTTGATTGTAAGTACTGATGGTGAGTACAGCTATGTTGGTCGATTAGTTGTTGAATTTGATGCTAATGGAAAACTTCTTCCTTCAACTGTTTATGAGCCAACAAGTGGTGCATACGCAACTATTGATCCTGTAGTTGACGGATTGTACGGAACAAATGACCCTTACGAAACTGGTTCTAAAGGAAACTATGTAGAACGTTTAACTGGTTCAGTAATTGACGTAATTGTTGCAAAAGATGGTAACACCTTTGGAAAGACTAACTTCTTCTTAGAAGGCAGAAGAAGTGCTGTTCGTACAGAAGAAACAAACATGGGTAATATTTCAGCAGATGCTAACTTATGGATGGCGAAGCAATATGATTCTGAAGTTGCTGTATCTATTAAAAACGGTGGTGGTATCCGAGCAGAAATTGGAGCTATCGATTTCCAAACTGGTACGTTACTACCTCCTCAGTCAAACCCTGTTGCAGGTAGAGACTCTTTAGAAGTTTCGCAATTGAACATTGAAAACACGTTACGTTTCAATAATGGTTTAACTGTAGTTGAAACTAAACCATCTGGTTTGAGAGCTTTATTAGAGCATGGAATTTCTAACTGGGATGGTGTTTCTACCAGTGGAAGAATGCCTCAAGTAGGTGGTGTTAGATTTAGCTTTGACCCTACGCAACCTGCAGGAAGTAGAATTGTGAATATGGCAATCATCGATGAGCAAGGAATAACTCTTGATTCTGTAGTAGTAAACGGAACTTTGAATGGTGATACAAACCGAGTAATTAAAGTTGTTTCTCTTGGTTTCTTAGTTGGTGGTGGCGATAGCTACCCCTTCCCTACTGTAACTACAAATCCAGTGACTCTTGACTCTACAAATCTTCCTACTTCTGGATCTGCAGATTTCTCAGAAGTTGGTGGAGAACAAGATGCATTAGCTGAATTTTTAGCTTCTGAGTTTGATGTTAACCCTTATAACGAAGCCGAAACTCCAGCTGAAAGAGATTTACGTATTCAGATTTTGAGTGTTAGAACTGATAGCGTTTTTGAAGCTGGAATTGCCCCTAATGGAGAAATTGCTTCAATTGATTGTGCTGGTGCAACAGCTACTCCTAGCGAAGTCGAGTTAAACAACGCATACACGGGTACAGTAGTTATCAATTACACTGGTGGAAACGGATTTGACTATGATTCACAATCCATTAATTCTACTGGTGTATCTGGATTAGTTGCTGATTTACCAGCAGGCACATTTGCAAACGGAAATGGAACCGTAACTTACAATGTAACTGGTACTGCAACTACAGATGGAACTGCTTCTTTTGCACTAGATTTAGGTAATCAAACTTGTACATTTATATTGACTGTTGTTGATCCAAATGGAATTGGTTCAATAAACGCTAGCGGCATCAGCGTATACCCTAATCCTGCAAAGGATAAGCTATTCATCCAACAAAACGGTAGAGTGACTTCTGTTTCTATTTTCAATGTAATGGGACAGTTACAAATTCAAACTGCAATCAACAGCACATTAACAAGTGTAAATACAGCCAAGTTAGCTGCTGGATTATACTTAGTTCAAATTGAAACTACTGAAGGAACTGTTACTCGCTCTATTCAGATTTCTAAATAGTTTTAGGTTATTCAATTACAATAAAAAAAGGGAGTCGTTTGACTCCCTTTTTTTATTTCAACTTTTCGTTGTTCTTGTGTCTTTCTGCATCTCGTTTGGTTTTGAATTCCATCTTCTTCTGAAATGCTGTTTCTAAATCAACACCTGTTTGATTTGCTAAACATACAGTCACAAAAATCACGTCTGCTAACTCTTCACCTAGATCTTTTGCTTTGTCCGATTCTTTCTCAGATTGTTCTCCATAACGCCTCGCAATAATTCGTGCAACCTCTCCTACCTCTTCAGTTAGTTGTGCCATGTTGGTTAGCTCATTAAAATAACGCACTCCAACGGTTTTAATCCAATCGTCTACTTGTTGTTGTATTTCTGTAAATCCAGCCATTATTCTTTGTTTTTACTATCAATCCAAATGGTAACAGGACCATCATTTATCAAGGCAACATCCATTTGAGCTCCAAATACACCTTTCTGAGTAGGCTTTCCTAGTAACTTTTCTACTTCCAAAGCAAATTCCTCATACATTGGTTCGGCTTTATCTGGGCGAGCGGCTTGGATAAAGCTTGGTCTTGTTCCCTTCTTAATTTTTGCATGTAAGGTAAATTGACTCACTACAAGAGCGTGTCCGTCAACATCAGCTACCGAAAGATTCATTAAGCCTTCTGAATCACTAAATATTCTGAGTCCCACAATTTTCCTAGCAAGCCATTGCAAATCTTCACGTGTATCGGCATCCTCAATCCCTAATAAAATGAGCAATCCTTGCTTAATTTCACCCGTAACTGCTCCTTCAACAGTTACACTTGCTTTAGAAACGCGCTGAATCAATGCCCTCATTAATCGTATGTTTTTGTGAGATCTTCATCATGGTAAAAGTTCAAGTAACTCTGATAACGATAACTTGAAATTTCTCCTTTCTCTACAGCTTCTTTTACTGCACAACCTGGTTCATTAATATGTACACAGTTATGAAACTTACATTCGGATAAAAGCGCTCGCATTTCAGGAAAATAATGAGAAAGGTGTTCTTTATCGAAATCAAAAAAACCAAAACTCCTAACACCTGGAGTATCAATTATTTCTCCTCCAAAACTCAAATCGTGCATTTCGGCAAACGTGGTAGTATGCTGTCCTTTTTCGTTAAACTCAGAAACTGACCCTACTCGAAGATCTAAGTCTGATTCAATAGAATTAATCAAACTTGATTTACCTACACCAGATTGACCAGTAAGTAACGTTCGTTTACCCGTGAGTAGTTCTTTTAGCTCCTCTTGACCTCTTTTGGTTTCAACTGAAGTAACTACACACTTATAACCAATAGGGTCATACGTAGCCATTCTACCTGCCAGTTCATCAATATCGTCCTCATCACATAAATCGAACTTATTGAAAACGATGATTACTGGAATATCAAATGCCTCGGCCGTAACAAGTACGCGATCTATTAATCCTCTGGGAACTTTAGGTTGTACAACAGATGTAACTAACAGCACCTGATCAATGTTAGTTGCAATAATTTGAACTTGTTTACTGAGATTGGTAGATTTCCGGGTCAAATAATTCTTACGTGGTACAATTTTCGTAATAGCATACGTATCATCAACAGCAGTGATTTCTACTTCATCACCCACTGCTACTGGATTTGTAGATTTAATACCTTTCGTTCTAAACTTCCCTTGAAGTCTACACTCTACAATTCCTTCTACTGCGGTTTTAACGCGATACCAGCTACCTGTTGATTTTATGACTACCCCTCGCATGCACTCTGCCATTCTAGATGGTAAAAGTAAAAAAGCACACGTTCTAAAATGGTTAAATTCGCAGCACTTCAGAAAGATTTACATGTCGATACAGGTAGAACAAGTAACCAAGGAATACGGAACGCAAAAAGCGTTAAACAACATATCATTCAGCATAGGGAAAGGAGAAATTGTTGGATTTCTAGGGCCTAATGGTGCTGGAAAATCTACTATGATGAAGATTATTACATGCTATTTACCACAAACACAGGGTAAAGTAGCTGTATGTGGTTTTGATGTGGAAGAAGATCCGTTGAAAGTAAAAGCAAAGCTTGGTTATCTACCAGAACACAATCCTCAGTATTTAGAGATGTATATCAAAGAATACTTAGAGTTTGTAGGTGGAATCTATAAGATCAAAAACATTAAGGCTCGTGTTCAAGAACTGATCGATTTAGTTGGTTTACAAAAAGAGCAACACAAAAAGATTGGTGCTCTTAGTAAAGGATATCGTCAACGTGTTGGCTTAGCACAAGCCATGATTCATGATCCTGAAGTATTGATTTTAGATGAACCTACAACAGGTTTAGATCCCAATCAAATTATTGAAATACGTGAATTGATTAAATCCGTTGGGAAAGAAAAAACCGTGATGATGAGTACACATATTATGCAAGAGGTTGAGGCCATTTGTGATAGAGTAATCATTATCAATAACGGTGAGTTAGTAGCTGATAAGCCAACTTCTGAGTTAAAGAATGCAGCCAACCAAACGCAACAAGTACGAGTTGTTTTTGGAGGAGGTATTTCGAAAAATCAACTAAAACAAATTGATGGTGTCAAACGAGCAGAACAAGAAAATGACGCTTGGATTGTTGAATCTGATGCTAAAGAAGATTTACGAGAAGCTATTTTCAAGTTTGCTGTTGCTAATCAACTGGTAATTTTAGAAATGAATCGTAATCTATACGATTTAGAGCAAGTATTCCAGCAACTAACAAAATCGTAATGAACATAAAAGCTGCTCAGTTTTGGTATGGAGTAGCTTCACCTTTTTATGATAAGCTTAGAGATTTAATTTACCCATCTGCCCAAACATTAACATTCGATTTAATAGAACATCTTCCCCCTCACAATTCAGCACTTTGTGTTGGCGGAGGAACTGGTGAATGGTTGCCTATTTACAATAAGCAACACCCAAATTCCGCATTATACTATGTAGATATTTCTAGCGAGATGATTAAAAGAGCACAATCACGGATTGAAGTTTCAAGTATTCATTTCATTCAACATGATGCTCAAAACATTCGTCTTCCTCAAAAAGTAGATTTAGTGATTCTTCCTTTCTTTCTAGATCATTTTATTGAATCTGAAATAGAGTCTTGGATAAGCGTTTTCCAAACGTATGGGAACAAAAATCTTAAGATTGCTATAGTAGATTTCAAATCTAATTCAGCTCAATCTTTCAGAACCAAGTTACTGGTGTGGTTAGCCAGTTGGATTCTGCAATTAAAGCTTAAACGCTTACCCCATATTGATGGTACTCTCAGTAAAAATGGATACCAAGTTGATTGGAGTAAAACATCACAAACATGTTTTGCCACCTTATACACGAGTCAATAAATGTCCCACTCCTACAAACACGGTTTGTATTACGATGCTTCCTTCTATGCGTGTTGCAAACCATATTTCAGACTGTATCGGTTTGCTTTGCCTCACCCAATAATTAGCATAAATCTCACTTGCTACAAATCCTAGAAAAACTCCAATAGAAAATGCATCAAAAAAGAAGAAAGCTATGAAGCAAACTACATTGAATAACAAATTGGAGATCAACGCCCACTTAATTGCCTTTTCTATTCCCAAAACAGCAGGTAACGTTTGCAATTTCTGCCACTTATCTATTCCATAATCTCTAATATCAAATGGAATAGTAACTGCAACTAGGAACAGAAATCTAATAATGAATACAGCCCAAAGTACTTGAGACGAAAGATCATCAACTATGAATACAGTTGTGAGGTATGACACTACCATGGCAATGAAAAACACTTTCAAAAAAGGCACCTCTCTTAACTTAATCCACTTGCCTCTGTAAGGAATAATTGGCAACACATACAGTACACCAATCACACCAACCAAAGAATGAATAATCCAGTTATTTAAAGGTAGTTGCCACCCAAACCAACATGTAGCAAGAAATCCAATAGCAGCAATTATCCATACGATAGTTCGATTTCTCGACACAAACTCGTGGCGCTCCATCATAGAAGCTTCGCTTAGCTGTTGAACCCCATAAACTCTATGGAAGGGATATAAAAACAACGTGGCAGCCAACACAAACCAAGTTGAATTTTGGTTGATCTCTTCTGAACCAAAAATCCAGCTATTCTGCAATAGCAAAGCGCCTATTACAACAACAACATATAAGTTGGAATAAAAGAAAAAGCGGATCAACCAAGTCATATACGCTTAATTAGTCGCATACCCCACTCCGACACCTATTGCCGTTCCTAATAAACTCGATTCTAATGCCCTAAAAACACGCTTGCTTTTAGCGGCTCTCAAGTAACCAATCTGGTAAGCTTCTATATTCAACTCAGAATTGACACGTTGCGGTGTTGCATTAAATTCCACAGGAGTGAATCCAGCCGCCAATGTATAAGCAAAAGGAATGACCGCTACATAAATTTGATCGTACGCAGCATACCCTAAACCTCCACCAATTACTAACCCTCCAACAGTCCACCAATGTGTTTTATAATTGTTTCTGGCATCCTGCTGTCCAAGAATAAAGTATCGCATTTGTTCAACTGTAAAATCTCCTGACCTCAATTGTGCAGGACTTGGATTATACAACACCTCCTCTCCTGAAACTCTGCGGATGGAAAACACCATTTCCCTGTCTAAGCGAGTTTCTTTCTTCAGCTTTCCACTCTTCTTTTGTCGCTGATACGTAACAAATACAGAGTCTGTTTTAGCATTTGTGCAATTGACCGTTTTTCCATTCACTAAGATCAATGTATCCAAAGACTGACTAAAACCAAAATAGGGAAAGAGTAGTAATAATGCTAATGATATGAACAAGCTTGTTCTATACTCGTTAAATGAATTCACAAATGGTTGAATTGAGCTAAAAAATTCGGATTTTCGCGCCAAAGTTACGTCACTTCTTTGTGACAGCTATTTTTATATTTAAATACTTCGTTTAACGAGACTTACTATGGGATATAACGAGTTCACCAAACGCCACATTGGGCCTAGAGAAGCTGAACTGCAAGAAATGCTCAACACAGTTGGGGTTTCTTCTTTAGACGAATTAATCGATCAAACCGTTCCGACTAATATTCGCATGAAGCGAGAGCTGGAGCTTTCTAAGTCAATGACGGAGTATCAATATGCACAACATATTGAAGAGTTAGCTGAGAAAAATAGACTCTTCAAAACCTACATTGGGTTGGGATATCATGATACAATCACCCCAGCTCCAATATTGAGAAACGTATTAGAAAATCCTGGTTGGTACACGGCATACACACCTTATCAAGCCGAAATAGCGCAAGGCAGAATGGAAGCTCTGTTGAACTTCCAAACTATGGTGATGGATTTAACAGGGATGGATTTAGCCAACGCATCTCTTTTAGATGAAGCTACGGCAGCTGCTGAAGCAATGAGCATGTTCTATGCTACTTTGAGTAGAAAAGCACAAAAGGCTGGAGTAAATAAGTTCTTTGTTTCTGAAGCATGTTTCCCTCAAACTATTTCATTAATTCAAACCAGAGCTCTTCCTCTTGGATTTGAAGTAATAGTAGGTAATCACCTTGAAGTCAACTTAGCCGATGGATTCTTTGGTGCATTACTTCAATATCCTCAAGTTGATGGTCAAGTTGTGGATTACACTGATTTTATAACTGCATCACATGCCCATGATGTGAAAGTATGTGTAGCCGCGGATATCATGTCCTTAGCTATCTTGAAATCACCAGGTAGTATGGGCGCTGATTGTGTTGTTGGGAACACACAACGTTTTGGTGTTCCAATGGGCTATGGTGGTCCACACGCAGCATATTTTGCAACAAGAGAAGATTACAAGCGTCATATTCCTGGTAGAATAATTGGTATTTCTAAGGATGCAGATGGAAATCACGCATTACGCATGGCTCTGCAAACAAGAGAACAGCACATTCGCAGAGATAAAGCAACCTCTAACATTTGTACTGCGCAAGCTCTGCTGGCTGTTATGGCAAGTTTCTATGCTGTTTACCATGGCCCAGAAGGTATTCGTGAAATTGCAGAGAACATTCACTCTAAAACGAACAAGTTACATGGAGCTTTAAAACAAATGAGCTGTGAACTTGTAAACGATACATTCTTTGATACAATTACAGTTTCTCTAGAGCCTAAAAACTTAGCTCGCCTAAAAGCTATTGCTGAAGGCGAATCAATTAACTTACGATTTACTGATACTTCATTTGGAATGAGTATCAACGAAACTACTTCTGATGACGATATTAATGCTATCATCAGTGTTGTAGCCAAAGCAATGGGAACAGAACCCGTTTCAGAAGTTCCTTCTTCTAATGGTATTCCTGCCGATTTACTCCGTGATGTTGATTATTTCACACACGAAGTTTTCCATATGTACCATAGTGAAACAGAATTGATGCGTTACATAAAACGATTAGAAAATCGAGATATGTCATTAACGCATTCCATGATTTCATTAGGATCATGCACCATGAAGTTAAATGCTGCATCTGAGTTGCTGCCAATTGCACATCCAAGATTCGCTGGATTACATCCATTCATTCCAATGGAACAAGCTTCTGGAATGATTGAATTAATAGAAAAACTAGGAAAAGATTTAGCAGATATAACTGGTTTTGATGGTATTAGTTTCCAACCTAATTCTGGAGCTCAAGGTGAATATGCTGGGTTAATGGTAATTCGTGCTTATCACGAAACTAATGGAGATCATCACAGAAACATTTGTTTGATACCTTCATCTGCTCATGGTACTAATCCTGCATCTGCTGTGATGGCGGGTATGAAAGTAGTTGTTGTTGCTTGTGACGATCAAGGAAATATTGATGTTGAAGACCTTAGAGCAAAAGCACAAGAGCATGCAAATGAGCTTTCTGCATTAATGGTAACATATCCATCAACACATGGAGTATATGAAGCAAGTATCATTGAAATTACTAATATCATTCACGAGAATGGTGGCCAAGTGTATATGGATGGTGCTAATATGAATGCTCAGGTAGGATTAACATCTCCAGGATTAATCGGAGCAGATGTTTGTCACTTGAACTTGCATAAAACTTTTGCCATTCCTCACGGTGGTGGTGGTCCAGGTATGGGACCAATTGGAGTAAAAGAACACTTGAAACCATTCTTACCAGCTCATCCTCTTGTTGAAACTGGTGGTACTTCGGGTATCTCTCCAATTTCTGCAGCACCATTCGGAAGTGCATTGATACTATTGATTTCATATGGTTACATCCGTATGTTAGGTAAATCAGGTGTAACAGAAAGTACTCGCATCGCAATCTTAAACGCAAATTACATTCAGGCTCAACTAGAAGGTGAGTTCGATGTACTATATAAAGGAGAGAACGGAAGAATTGCTCATGAAATGATTTTAGACTGTCGTGATTTCAAAAAGACAGCTGGAATTGAAGTAGAAGATATCGCAAAGCGATTAATTGATTTCGGATTTCATGCTCCAACTGTATCATTTCCAGTTGCTGGAACTGTAATGGTTGAACCTACAGAATCAGAGTCAAAACAAGAGTTAGATCGTTTCATCTCGGCCATGAAAGCTATCCGTAATGAGATTCGCGAAGTAGAAAGTGGAGTTCAGAGTCAAGATAATAATCCATTAAAAAATGCACCACATACAGCAAAGTTAGTTACTGCTGATGAGTGGTCTTTACCATACACACGTCAGCAAGCAGCATATCCATTACCATACGTAATGGAAGCTAAGTTTTGGCCTCATGTAAGAAGAGTAGATAATGCTTTCGGAGATAGAAATCTTGTTTGCAGCTGTTTACCTATTGAAGCATATGCATAAATCAAAAATCGCTCTTTTAAAGAGCGATTTAACATTTTGATAGATAATCTGATCTATAAATAACAACTCAAAATCTGTTAAAATTAACCGATCAGGGAAATCTAACGGTTGTTCATCTAGAAGAATCAACCGCTTATAAAAGGATAAAAAAAGAAGCCATCCCAAGGATGGCTTTCTTCGTTTCTTTGTAATAACGACCAAATTATTACAACATGAAACAGATCTTACTCAGCGCAGGTTGCGCTTTGTTGGTTCTTAGTACTCATGCACAAGTGAATCGAAGTACAGGACCAACGTCAAATTCTTTTAGCGAAGATACACATGTTCTCCGTTCCAGAAGTCTTAGGGGAGCTGGAGGAGCAACAGGAACTATTACCAATCAAGTTGATACCATATGGTATGAAGATTTTGGATCCGGAATACCCAATGGTTGGACATTGAGTGGCACAGGATCAAGTGATTGTCCATGGGTTTATTCTACTGATGGATCATGGGGCTTTTTTAATGACAATGGTGGCACATCTGGTGATCCAGGAATAGCTTCTACTACTGGTGCCAACGGATTCTTAATCAATGATCCAGATTCTGCCAATCATAACATGTTTGGTCAACCATCAGGAGCTACCTATCAATTTCTTGAAACATATATCACTACATCAGCAATAGATGCTAGTGGATATCCAGCTATTAGATTAGAATTTGAACAACTCTTTAGATATAACAATGGTCCTGAGCTTCAAGTTGGAGTAAGCACGGATGGTACGTCATTTACTTATTATGATGCTAAAGGAAGTGTTTCTGCCAATGATCAATCAGAAAACCCAAATCTATTCTCTGTAGATATATCTTCCATTGCAGGAAACTCACCAACCGTATACCTTCGATTTGGGTGGAGTGCCAGAGTCTATTATTGGATGATTGATGATATCCGCCTTGTAACTCCTCCAGATTATGATCTAGCCATCAATCAAGATTATTATAATGGCTATACCGATTCAACCGAATCAAGGTATTACACTGCAATTCCTGTTAAACATGCAAATGCAGATACTATATTGTTTGGAGCTGGCATTGAAAATATTGGTGGGGCTTCAAATTCGAATGTTGCACTTACCGCAACTGTTACTAAAGATGGAAGCCAGATATTTCAATCGTCTTCTTCTCCAATAACTATTGGTCAGGGGCAATTTGATTCATTAAACGTCACAAACAACTTCTATCCAACACAAGGAATTGGAACGTATAATGTTCGACTAGAAACCACATCTGAATCAGCTGATTACGATTCAACCAACAGCATCTTGGAAACTTCATTCCTAGTTACTCAAAATGAATATAGACGAGATAATGATAACTCAAATCAAGGAAACTGGTTTGACGCCTCAACTTGGGAGCTCGCAGTAGGGTTTGAAATACTAGAACAAGACACTGCTGTAGCTATGTCATGCTACTTCCCTGATCTCCCTAACGGTTATGGATTAGATGTTGGAGATCCTTTATCGTATTATTTGTTCAATAGCAATGACATGGGGAACCCAGTGGCCGCAATAGAATTCTACAGTGCAACAGCTGAAGACGCTGATAGCTGGGTAACACTCCAATTCCACACACCAGTTACACTTACTCCAGGATTATACTACGCTGCATTTAAAGTCTATACTAGCGAAGTTGCTATTGGAACACATGCCGGATTAAATGAAAATGTTCCACCATTGGCAGTCTTGAATAGAATTGATGAGTCTGGACCTGACGGCTGGGGATATAGAACCGATATGTTACCATTTGTACGATTATATACTCTTAATTCTGAACTGTGTAAAAACGTAACTATAGGTATAACTGGCACAGTAACAGACGACACTTACGAAGGATCTGTAGAGGTAGATGTAAGCGGAGGCACAGAACCTTATTCTTACGTTTGGAGTGGCCCAAACAATTTCACTTCAACATCTAAAAACATATCGGGGTTAGATACGAAAGGTACTTATACTCTTATAGTAACAGATTCAGCAGGATGTACATCAGATCCAACTGATTTTGAAGTGACAGGTGCAGTATACACGACAAATGTGTCAAAAAAATCAGCTGAATTCAGAACATATCCAAACCCTGCAAATAATTATATCAATCTTCAATTTGTAAATCTTTCTGAAGACTTAAAATCCAGCATAATTTTATCAGATATCAGTGGTAAAACCATTCTTACAAAAGAACTGAACTTTAGTAAGAACAATGTTTACCAAATTTCAACTGATCTGCTAAATAGTGGAATTTATTTCATAACGGTAAAAACAGATTCAGGAGACGTAATCACTGAAAAAATCACTGTTTTCCACTAATAGATTCCACCATACTACCAACTGATGTACTCGTTTTACGGAAAATGCTCCCAACCTTGGGCAGTATTTTCCGTTTATTTCGATAAATTTACCGTCTAATTAAAACGAGTATTATGAAAAAACAATTACTAACGGCAGCTTTGGTAGGGCTTAGCGCGGTTACTTTTGCTCAAGTTCCTACGGGGCTTACCAAAAGTGATGCTGAAATAAGATTCCTTACTAGAACTGTGAGCAACAGCAGCACTTCAAACTTAAGAGCAGGTGGTGGTACTTCTACTCAGGCTTTAGGAGACACTATTTTCCATGAAACATTCGGAAATGGGTTAAATGGAGATGGATCTAACGGAGCTTGGACTAATACAGGTTCTCCAGCAGCAGCAGTTTGGGAATATAGAGGCCCAAGTACCTCTCCTACCAATGATACAGGATCAATTGGGGCATTTGGTGGCTTAGCTCCAATTACTTCTACTACGGCTGCTAACGGATTTATGATTTTCGATTCAGATTATCTAGATAATGGTGGTGATGATAACAATATAGGAGGAGGTCCAGCGCCAACTCCACATACAGGTGAGCTAAATTCTCCAATTATTGATTTAACTGGATATAATCAAGTTCGATTCAGTGTAGAAATGAGATATAGACGTTTCGTTGCTGATTTATATGTTCTTTTCTCTACCGATGGTGGAACTACTTGGGGAGATACTATTCAACTTTTTGGTGAAGATGTAAATACTCCTTCCAACATGACAAACGTTGCTGAAGAAACATATACAGCATATGTAGATGCTAGTTTTGCAAATACCGCAAACGGACGAATCAAATTTTGGTTTGATGGAGTAGACAACCATGGAAACATTAATGGTTCTGGTTATTACTACGCAATGATTGATGATGTAATGATTCAAGAAGCTCCTGAGAATGATTTGATCATTGTTTCTAATCAAACAGAGAAAAACAACTTTGATGACTCTGTAAGACTTTATTACTCTAACATCCCTGTTTACCAAGCACTTTATGACACTCTTCAACCAGGTGCTCTAGTTGCTAGTATGGGAACTCAAAACCAAACTAATACTGTAGTAACAACAACAGTTACTGAGCCAGGTGGATCTTCAACTGTGTCATCAGCTTCAGCTACAATGACTCAGGGCGATACATCCTACTTCTTCTCCTCAACTCCATATGTTATGGACGAAGGTACTGGTACATATACATTTGATATTGCTGCTGCATCTGACCATACTGATGATTTCCCAGTAGATAACTCAAGTTCTTGGAGTGTTGAAGTTACAGATAACGTTTACGCAAGAGATTATGATCTTCCAAACAAATCTAGTAACGGATGGCAAGGTTTCAGTTATGAGATTTTCGTTAGATACGATATTAACGTAACTGATACTGTAACTTCGTTTATGGCACAATGGGGTGATAACTCTAGAGAAGGTGCTACGGTCTCATTAAATCTATACGCTGATGCAGATTTGAACACTCCTATTGTATCAAATCAATTCATCTCATTATCTAATTCAACAAATATTGATCAGTGGGCTACATATACGGTTCCTGAAACTGAATTAACTCCTGGTATTTACTGGTTATCATATGAGATCATTTCAGTTGGAGATACTGTATGGGTAGCAAATAATAATGACATCATCTCTGAGCCAGTTTCAGTTATTGTTGACCTTGAGAATGATGGTACTGTTGATTTCTTTACAGATTTGATTCCTTTCTTAAGAATGAGTTTAAAAGGTCAGCCATGTGCTAACTTAAATGCTTCTGTTACTAACTTGTCTTGTTTCCAAGATAATTCTGGTGAAATTGCAGCTCAAGTTTCTGGAGGAACTGGTACATTCTCTTATGCTTGGAGTAATGGAGGATCAACAGCTACTATTTCTGGATTATCAGCTGGAACTTATACTGTAACAGCGACTAACGGTAGCGATTGTACAGTAGAAGGAATTTATTCAGTTTCTGAACCAACAGAACTTACTGTTTCTATGGCAGTAGACAACCCATCTTTTGGTACAGCTACTGCAAATCCTGCTGGAGGAACTAATCCATATACTTACGCATGGAGTTCTGGTGGAACTGGGAATCAAGAAACTGTTGATGCTGGAGGTTCTGTAACTGTAACTGTAACGGATGCTAACGGTTGTACTGCAACTGCTACAGGTGATTTAACTCCGGTTTCTACAAATGATTTACAATTAGCTTCTAGCTTAAATCTATTCCCTAACCCAACAAGTGGTCGAATCAATATCTCTTTTGAGAATATCGAAGGTGTTTACACAGTATCAGTTGTTAGTACAATTGGTCAAGTTGTTGAAAACAGAACTGTTACCGCAAGTAGTAACCATGTTGAAACATTCAATATGGATGGTTTAAACAACGGTATCTACTTTGTTACTGTTAAATCTGAGTCTGGTTCCGAAGCAACTTATAGAGTAGTTGTTAAGTAATTCAATTCAGGTTTTGAATAAAATAAAAAGGCTCGCCTATGGCGAGCCTTTTTTGATTTTAGGAATAGAGATAAAGCTAGCTACTCTCTATCCTCTAGCTCTTTGGCGAATTTTCTTCATAAAGTCAGAAGCGTAGACAAAATCTGTCAACTCTTGATTATCCGTCTCAAGGATATCTCGCTTATCTCCTTGCCACCATTTCTTACCCTTGTATATAAAGATTACGTTTTCTCCAATCTCTAGAACAGAATTCATATCATGGGTAATCACAATCGTTGTTATATCATATTCTGCTGTAATCTCGTTGATCAATTGATCAATTACAATAGAAGTTTGCGGATCTAAACCAGAGTTTGGTTCATCACAAAACAAATAACGCGGGTTCATCGCTATAGCTCTAGCAATACCAACTCGCTTCTTCATCCCGCCCGATAGCTCTGCGGGAAATAGCTTATGCGTATGCGATAAATTTACCCTATCAAGACAAAAGTCAACGCGCATCTGCATTTCCTTCTTGCTCTGAGTTGTGAACATCTTCAAAGGAAACATAACATTTTCCTCTACCGTCATAGAGTCAAACAACGCACCTCCTTGAAACAAGAATCCAATTTGTTGTCTAATTTCCTTTCGCTCAGATTGCTTTAGTGCACTAAAGTTTACTCCGTCATATAATACTTCTCCATCACTCACATCATGCAAACCAACAATGCATTTAGTTAGAGTAGTTTTTCCAGACCCACTGGCACCAATAATTAGGTTTGTTTTTCCACGTTCAAATTGAGCAGATACATCTGATAATACTTCATTGTCTCCGAAGCGTTTAGTAATATTCTTTACCTCGATCATATCAACAACAATTGAGTCACAACGTAGTTTAAAATAAGGATCACAATAGAACTAGATACCACCGCTTTTGTTGATGCTCGTCCGACTTCAACAGATCCCCCTTTCACATAGTAACCATAAAAAGCAGGAACGGTAACTATTACAAAAGCAAAAAGGACAGTTTTGATCATAGCATAAGTATAATCGAAAGAATTAAAGTCGTATCTCACACCATACTCGTAATCCGACCCTGCCATGATGCCCGTAAATACTGTTGCCAAATATCCCCCACTAATACCAATCACCATACTTAAGGTAATCAGAAAAGGATTGAACAATATACACGCAACTACTTTGGGGAGAATTAGATAATTAGCCGAATTAATCCCCATAATTTCAAGAGCATCTATCTGCTCGCTCACTCTCATTGTCCCTAATTCCGATGAAATACTACTTCCTACTTTACCGATAAGGATTAATGCGATAATAGTTGGAGAAAACTCCAAAATCATAGATTGCCTAGCTGCATATCCTACCGAATAAAGTGGAATAAATCCGCCATCGAGGTTAGATGCGGTCTGAATCGTAATCACCGCTCCCATAAAAACAGAGATAATTGAAATAATAGGCAGACTATCTATCCCTAATGTATTCATCTCCTTAAAAACCTGATTACGAAATGTTTTCCATTGCTCAGGCCTACTAAAAACAGCTCCTAACAGCTTTACGTACCTTCCTAACTCGACAATAAATTGCATGTGGCGCAAATTTGGCTAAATTTAGCTAAACCATCTGTGTACATTTGAAGTCATCGGGAAGAAGTTATGATTACTAAGAAATTAAATAGGGTACTTATCTTATCAATGCTAGGGATCTTTATTCTCAGCTCTACCGGTTGTAGTTTGTTTAAAAAATCTTGTAACCCTCCATGCCCTACTTGGAAAAAGAAAAGAAAGTAGTGAATGACTAGAACAGAATTCGCCAATTCATTACAACCATATCTACCTGATGGTACAGCAGAAAAGATAGTTGAACTACTTTATGATAAACCCCTTTCATTAAAAATCTGTCGAAATAGAACAACCAAATATGGCGACTATCGCCCCCCTCATGGTAGACACGGTCACCGCATTTCTGTAAATGGTGACTTAAATCCTTATGCCTTTCTTATTACTCTTATCCATGAATACGCCCATTATCTGGTGAATGAACACTACTCAAGAACGGTAAATCCACATGGGAAAGAATGGAAATTCACCTTTAAACAAGAAATGATACCATTTCTTAATGACGAGGTATTTCCATACGACTTACTTTTGATATTACAAGATCATATGAAGAATCCAAAAGCTTCTTCAGCATCTGATCATCGTTTACGTAAAGCCTTAATGGAATACGATAAAGATGAAAAAACATTATTAGATGATCTCCCAGAGCAAGCTTTGTTCATGATTCCGAATAAAGGTGTGTTCAGAAAGGGAGAGAAAAAAAGAACCAGGTACTTGTGCCAACATGTTGAATCGAAAAAATGGTTCATGGTTCATGGTCTGGCAGAAGTAGAAAACCTAAATACCTAATATGAATACCTATTGTATAATAATGGCTGGTGGAGTAGGCAGTAGATTTTGGCCTGCTAGTAAAACATCTTTACCAAAGCAATTTCTCGATATTCTAGGAACTGGTGAAACATTAATCCAACAGACATACAGACGGTTTTCAAAATTCTGTAAGCCAGAGAACTTTATTGTAGTTACTAACCAACTCTACAAAAATTTAGTTGCAGAACAGATTCCTGATTTAAAAGAAGATCAAATTCTATTAGAACCTGTTATGCGTAATACAGCTCCTTGTATTGCCTATGCTGCTTATAAAATTGCTGCCACTGAAAAAGAAGCTAATTTGATTATAACTCCTGCAGATCATCTGATTTTAAAACAACCAGAATTCGAATCTGTAGTAGAATTTGCCTTAGATCACACCAGTAAAAATGATCATCTTGTTACCCTAGGGATTCAACCAACGAGACCAGACACTGGGTATGGTTATATCGAATACGAGCAATCAGTTAATTCAATTAATTCCGTAATCCAATTTAGAGAAAAACCAGATGTTCAAACAGCAAAAAGCTTTATTGCACAAGGAAACTTTAGCTGGAATAGTGGTATGTTCTTTTGGAGTTTAGCCACTATTCTAAATGCATTTGAAGATTTCCTTCCAAATGTAAACTCATTGTTTGCATCAGGAATGGACAAATACAATACAGAAGATGAAACTGTATTTATAGAAGAAACTTACCCTAAATGTGAGTCTATTAGTATTGATTTTGGAATCATGGAGAAGGCATCTAACGTTCACATGATTAATGCAGATATTGGATGGAGTGACTTAGGCACATGGGGTTCTGTTTATACTCATTTAGATCAAGATGAAAACGGGAACACGGTTACTAATCAACAAGTGGCACTAAAAAATGTGTCTAACACCTTAGTGAAACTCCCAGAAGGAAAAGTAGCTATTATTCAAGGTTTAGATGGGTACATTGTAGTAGATACACCGCAAGGTTTACTTATCTCTAAAATGGAAGACGAACAAGAAATAAAGCAACTCCGAATTGACATTGGAGATAGGTTCGGGAAAGATTACATATAAAAAAAGGGAAGCTGATCGCTTCCCTTTTTACTTTATCATATTTGAATTACTTCAAACTTCCTGTCATTTCTTCTGGCTTTACCCATTCTTCGAATTCATCAGCAGTTAAGTAACCTAAGTTCACCGCTTCTTCTTTTAATGTAGTTCCGTTTTCATGAGCTGTTTTAGCAATCTTAGCAGCTTTTTCATAACCAATCTTTGTGTTTAATGCTGTTACAAGCATTAATGAATTATTTACGTGTGCTTTGATACTTGCATGATTTGGTTCAATGCCCACTGCACAATTATTTGTAAACGACACGCATGCATCAGCAATTAAACGTGCAGATTGTAACACATTAGAAGCCATTAATGGCTTAAACACGTTTAATTCATAATGCCCTTGTGTTCCACCAATTGTAACAGCAACATCATTCCCCATTACCTGAGCACAAACCATCGTCATTGCTTCAGATTGAGTAGGGTTTACTTTTCCAGGCATTATTGAAGAACCAGGCTCGTTTGCTGGAATAACGATCTCACCAATTCCTGAACGTGGACCAGAAGCCAATAAACGAATATCGTTGGCAATCTTATTCAACGAAACCGCTAATTGTTTCAACGCGCCATGAGTTTCTACTAAGGCATCGTGTGCTGCTAATGCCTCGAATTTGTTTTCTGCCGAAACAAAAGGCAAGCCAGTAAACTCAGCAATTTTCTTGGCTACTAGGTCAGCATATCCTTCTGGAGTATTAATTCCAGTTCCTACAGCTGTTCCACCTAAAGCCAATTCAGATAAGTGAGCTAACGTATTATTTAACGCTCTTAATCCATGATCAAGTTGAGAAACATATCCAGAAAACTCTTGTCCTAATGTCAATGGTGTGGCATCCATTAAATGCGTACGACCAATCTTTACAACACTTTGGAAAGCATCTGATTTGGCTTTTAACGTATCTCTCAGTAATTCAACCCCTGGAATGGTTTTCTCTACAATCATTTTGTAGCACGCAATATGCATTCCAGTTGGGTAGGTATCGTTGGATGATTGAGATTTATTTACATCATCATTAGGATGAATTAAACGATCACCTTCACCTAGCGTGTTGCCAGCAATAACGTGTGATCTATTTGCAACAACCTCGTTCACATTCATGTTTGATTGAGTTCCTGAACCCGTTTGCCATATTACTAATGGGAACTCGCCATCATGCATTCCAGTGAGAATCTCATCGCACACTTTACTGATTAAATCTCTCTTTTCAGCCGCTAATACACCCAACTCACAGTTAGTATGTGCAGCAGCCTTTTTCAAATATGCAAAACCATGAACCACTTCAATTGGCATACTTGCCTCAGGCCCAATTTTAAAATTGTTTCTAGAACGCTCTGTTTGCGCTCCCCAGTAACGTTGAGCAGGCACTTGCACCTCGCCCATTGTATCCTTTTCGATTCTGTATTCCATGGTATAATTATTATCTACTAAGTTGTTCTTACAAATGTAAAAGCCCTATGTTTATAGCAGGTTTTTAACTAAAAGTATTTGAGGGCAATTCGCTTTGATTACTTTTGGAACTCAATACACAGAGATATGAAGTTTCTTGGATTTTTAATATTTGTTGTAGTCGCTTCTGCGGCATTCTTTGTTCCTGTAGCTCTTGGTGCAACTGCTCCTTTAATTGCTAAACCAACTTCTGAAGAAGAGGAAGAGGAGGAAGAAGAGCAACAAGAAGCTTAAGCACTTATTTTAATATTTCTTCGATAGCCTCTGGAGTTCGTACTACTGAGGCTTTTGCGCCTTTCACGACTATTGGACGCTCAATTAATTTTGGAGTCTCGTGCAATACTTGTATCCATTCGTCATCCGATAAATTCAACGATTTTAACGGCTTAAATTCTGCTTCTTTTTTACGTATTATATCTTGAGGTTTCAAGTTTAAGCGCATCAACAAGTCCTTTAACTCTTCAATAGATGGAGCATCTTTCAAATATTCTACTATTTGAATTTTAGCACCTGTTTCTTGAATGGCAACTAACGCTTCTCTACTCTTTCGGCAACGTGGATTGTGATAAATCTTATATGACATTTTCTTGCTAATTGAACCATCGAATTTATAGATGTCTATTCTTTTAACTCATACAAAAGCAGTATAGTTTATACACAAAAAGCCCTATCATTTTCACGATAGGGCTTCTGAACTGAATAATTCGGAAATCAACTTAGTCTTGATTGACCTGACTACTTCCAAATTTCATTAAATACGATTTGATGAACCCCTCTAAGTCACCATCCATTACTGCTTGAACGTTTGATGATTCATGGCTGGTACGAACATCTTTCACCATTTTATACGGGTGGAAAACGTATGATCTAATCTGAGATCCCCACTCGATCTTCATCTTATCTCCTTCAATTGCGCTTTTCTCTTCTTCTCGCTTACGGATTTCCATCTCGTATAGCTTAGCTTTCAGCAAACGCATCGCATTCTCTTTGTTCTGAAGCTGAGACCTACTTTCTGTATTACGAATGATAATTCCAGTCGGTTTATGCTCTAGTCGCACACCCGTTTCAACCTTGTTTACATTTTGTCCACCAGCACCACCAGATCTAAACGTATCCCAAGTAATTTCAGATTGATTTACTTCAATCTCTATTGAATCATCTACCACTGGGTATACAAACACCGAAGCAAATGAAGTATGACGTCTTGCGTTAGAATCGAACGGAGATATTCTTACTAAACGATGAACCCCATTCTCACTCTTTAGATAACCATATGCAAATTCACCCTGAACTTCAATTGTGGCACTTTTTATTCCAGCTTCATCACCTTTTTGGTAGTCAATTTCTTTGACTTTGAAGCCATTCTTTTCAGCCCACATTAAATACATACGATATAACATAGAAGCCCAGTCTTGACTCTCAGTTCCACCTGCTCCAGGATTAATCTCTATGATAGCATCCAAGCTATCTTCTTCTCCTGAAAGCATATTCTTGAACTCCAAGCCTTCAATTGCTTCAACAGATTTCTCGTATTGGGTATCAATATCTTCTTCAGAAGCTTCACCTGCTTCATGAAACTCAAACAACACTTCAAGTTCTTCTACATCAGATTGAACTTGATCATATGAGTCTACCCAGAATTTCAATTTTTTGATTCCCTTCAGCGTGATTTCCGCCTTTTTAGGGTCATCCCAGAAAGTGGGATCTTGTGTGCGCAGTTCTTCCTGCTCTATCTCGATTCGCTTTTGATCCACGTCAAAGGTACCCCCTTAACGCTTCTAAGCGATTCGCTAGTTTTTTATACTGTTCTTGATTTACCATCTTTCAATTTGTTGACGATATCCCAAACTAAATTAGATTCGAATCCTCGACCCAACAAAAATCTTGCTGTTTTCTGCACTTTGGTGTGTAGATCCTCTTTCAACAAGTTCCATTTCTTATTGGCTTGATTTTCCATTAACCTTATATACTCCTCTTCATCGATCTCTTCAAATCCAAGCTGAATACATTGCTCTGAAATGTTTTTCGCTTTTAGGCCTTGAACAATTTTACCTCTTCCCCATCCATTTTGTCTTAGTTTCCCAATAACAAATGCTCTGGTAAAGCGCTCATCGTTCACGAATCCCTCAGTGATTAACCATACCAAGGCTTCATCAGCCTCGGCATGGTTTAATCCCCATTGCATCATTTTGTTTCTTACGTCATGCTGACAACGATCCTGCAATGCACAGTATTTGGCAGCTTTGTCAATTGCCTGTGCTACGGTATAAACCGATTGTTGCTTTCTGAATGTCATTTATCGAAGATAATCTCTTCGTTAGCAGCATTGAGCATTTTGTATTGCATAAGTGGATAAGCTGTACGTGGGATAATGCGAACCCAACGCTTGTACTTTAGTAACCACTTATACTGGTATTTCTTCTTGTTCTGCATGAAATAAGCATGCACGAACGGATGCGCCTTTATGGTTGTTACCTTTTCACCTTTGTTTTCGATAGCTGCTATCAAGCGCTGCTCAATCTCATCAATAATGAGGATTGTTGCCTGCACTTTCTGTGGCTCTCCAGACTCTGAAGGAATGTATTCCGCTGTTTTGATTTCCATTTCTGGACGAACACGCTGACGTGTAATCTCAATTAAACCGAATCTACTCGGAGGTAAAATGTAATGCTTTGCACGATCATGCGACATTACCTCACTCATCTTATTGAATAATGCTTTCTTATTCTCACTATTCTGCATATCAATGAAATCAACCACTATGATTCCACCCATATCGCGTAAACGCAATTGACGAGCAATTTCTTCGGCTGCTTCTAAGTTGGTTCTTAGTGCATTCTCTTCTTGAGATTTTTCCTTCTTCGATGTGTTTCCACTATTAACATCAATTACATGCAGTGCCTCAGTATGTTCAATTACCAAATACACTCCACTTGACATGGAAACATGTTTACCAAACGAGGCTTTAATTTGCTTTTCGATACCATAATGATCGAACAAGCTACTCGTACCTTTATGGTACTTCAACAGTTTGGCTTTGTCTGGTTCAATGCTTTGGAGATAACTCTTAGTCTCTTCGTATAAACTTTTATCGTTGGTAATGATACTATTAAACTGATCGTTTAAAACATCACGCAACATAGCAGATGTGCGGTCGAGTTCTCCTAACACACGAGCTGGGGGAGTTGCTTTTTCTAAATTATTGTAGCACTCATCCCACTTTTGTAGCAATTCTCTTAAATCTCGATCTAACTCAGCTACCTTCTTGTTTTCGGCCACCGTTCTTACGATAATTCCGAAGTTCTTAGGTTTAATTGACTGAATTAAACGTTTTAACCGGTCTTTCTCTTTTCTAGATTTAATCTTAGATGAAACAGAAATACGGTCGGTAAAAGGCATCATTACCAAGTAGCGACCAGCAATACTCAATTCTGTTGAGATTCGCGGCCCCTTCGTTGATATCGGCTCCTTGGCTATTTGGATAAGTAATTCTTGCCCTGGTTTTAACACCTCTTTGATGTTACCTTCCTTATTAATGTCTGGTAACAACTTGTCGTGACCAAGCGAAGAGCTTTGTCGTTTTTTACCACGTACTTGTCCGGTATATTTCAACAAGTTTTGCACTTGCGGACCAAGGTCGAAATAATGCAAAAAAGCATCTTTCTCGTAACCAACGTCTACAAATGCAGCATTTAAACCCGGAACAAGTTTACGTACACGACCCAAATAGAGGTCACCAACAGCATACTCGCTGTTGTGCCTCTCTTTGTGTAACTCTACTAATTTCTTATCCTCCAGGAGCGCTATAACAACCTCTTTAGGCGTTACATTAATGATTAACTCCTTTTTCACTGATATACCTCGATTCGAGGAGATTTGGAGGATTTATACTAAGTATTGTTTGGAAAGAAATAGGATCTAATCCTTATTTCTTTTTGTGACGATTCTTTCTCAAACGCTTTTTACGCTTGTGAGTCGCCATCTTATGTCTTTTTCTTTTCTTACCGCTAGGCATAGCTACGAATTTAGATCGTTAATATATTTTTCTATTTCTCTTTTAAGTTCTTCGCTTTCTGCAAACTGTTGTGCTTTCATCATCAACTCTAAAGCTTCATCTTTTTTACCTTGTTGAGCTTTCAAAAAACCCAAGTAAAACAGTGCTTCAGGTTGTTCTGGCTCTTTTGAAAGAACCGTATTAAAACGCACTTCTGCTTTATCGAACTGGCCACTTTGAATAGCAAACATTCCTAAATTAAGCTGTACACGCATATTTTCAGGATGTTGTTCTGCTAAATCACGTAACAAAAAGATCCCCTGCATTGGAGCAGTACCATTGACCATTGCAATGGCCGAATCTATTTGCTGATCTACAGAAGCTTCAATTTTAACTTCAGTAAGATCTGGCTTGGTTCGAACAAGAAATAAAAGAACTATCAGTAGGACTGTAGCAGAAATTAACCCTATTTGTAATCCAGAGAGTTTCAAGTTATTTTACCTTAACCTCTTCTTTAACTTGGCTTACAAAAGTTTTAGCTGGTTTAAATGCAGGGATATTGTGAGCAGGAATTACGATTGTAGTGTTTTTCGAAATGTTGCGACCTGTTTTTGCAGCACGCTCTTTAACGATGAAAGAACCAAAACCGCGCAGGTATACGTTCTCACCTTTAGTAAGAGAGTCCTTGATAACATCCATCATCATCTCAACAGTCGCTTGCACTTGCACCTTCTCGATTCCAGTCTTATCAGAAATATCAGCAACTAAATCTGCTTTAGTCATAACTCTAAGTCTTTATATATTACGGTTTTATCTTCTCAAAATGAGGGGCGCAAAGATACTTGAATATTTGTAACGCAAAAACAAATTGAACCTTATTTTGCTCAAGCCGTTCTCAACAATCATGAATAACACATCAAACAAGCTAATAAACTGGTACTCTGATCACAAGAGAGACCTTCCTTGGAGGCATACTGACAATCCTTACATCATCTGGTTGTCAGAAATCATCCTTCAACAGACCAGAGTGGAGCAAGGCAGAGCGTATTTCGAGAAATTTGTTGATTCATATCCTCGCGTACAAGACCTAGCAAATGCCCCATTAGACGAAGTACTAAAGTTATGGCAAGGCTTAGGATATTACTCTAGGGCTAGAAATTTACACTTTACTGCAAACTATGTCTGTAATACGTTTAATGGAAAATTCCCTTCCGATTATGACACCTTACTTTCTTTAAAAGGTGTTGGTTCATACACTGCTGCTGCGATTTCATCATTTTCTGCCAATGAAAAGCAAGCAGTGGTTGACGGAAACGTATTCAGAGTATTAGCTCGTTTATTTAACGATAGTACCCCCATAAACTCTACTAAAGGAAAAAAGGTATTTCAACAATATGCTAATGAACTGCTGAATCCAGATAAACCAGGATTGCATAATCAAGCCATTATGGAGTTTGGCGCATTGCAATGCACTCCAGTCAAACCTAACTGTATGTACTGCCCTCTTCAAAATGAGTGTATATCGTTTGAGCAAGGAACTTCACTTTCACTTCCTGTAAAAGAAAAGAAGGTAAAGATCAAACATCGCTATTTCCATTATTTCATACATACTTATAAAAACAAGGTAGCCCTCCAGCAACGTATAGAAAAAGATATCTGGGCAGGGCTATTCGAGTTTCATTTGATTGAATCTTCTGAAGCTCTATCAGAAGAAAAAGGATTGGCACTACTTGATACCAATAATTCTAACTTTACAATCAACAACATCGGTAAGCCAAGTAAGCACATTCTTTCACATCAACATATACACTCACAATTCTATCATATACAATGGAGTAAACTCCCTACCTCTTTGCCCAATTCACTAGAGTGGTATGATGTTTTAGCCTTTGAAAAGTTGGCAATTCCTCGATTGATTGATCGTTATTTAGAGTCTTCTGATTCAATCTTTGCAGAAGAGGATGCAATTTAATTAGCTTTGTTTTCTTCAATAAAACAATACACATGGCAGGAAGTGTTAATAAGGTGATTTTGATCGGAAATTTGGGAAAAGATCCAGATGTAAGAAGACTTGAGAATGGAACAGCAGTAGCTTCGTTCCCTATAGCTACGAGTGAGTCTTATAAAGATCGAAACGGAAATCGCGTAGATAGCACTGA
>DIYR01000003.1 GCA_002429085.1 Flavobacteriales bacterium UBA6049 | reverse complement strand
TTGGGCTTGGTCTAAAGTCAAGTATTGAAAATTACTTTCATAAATTCTTTCCATGAATCATTGCGTTTGTTGGGTAAATAATTTTACTAGTGTATAAGATATTGTATGATCAGGATTTTTTTGGTGATGAAGACACAAGCTTAAGTAGCCATATTGTTGGTAATGGAAGCGCCATCAACTTCCGTAAAATGCCTGATTATTAAAGATAAGAATGTGGTAAGGATAAAACAGTTAGGGAACAGAGGTATATAACCTCATAAGTAATTTACTGAGTTTTGACCCTGTAGGTTAACCTATGGAGGTAATTGTAGTCAGAAAACCTCAAAAAAACTTAAGAGAAGTGATCAATTCTAGTAATAATACTCCTAAAGTAACGAAAAAAGACATTTTGTCACCTTTTGGGGTTTTGGCAAACTTTTCAAGGCTATAGAGAGTATTAGGATAGAATTTGCTTAGTTGGTAAAATTTTGATTCAACTGTGTCCAATGATTTGTGGGGGCAGGCCAGGCAATCGTTCAATACCAATGAGATTAGTGGTGAGACTTGTTTTTTACCTCAACTTCGCAGATATTACACAACCAAGACAATTTCAACGAAATAATATGGCAGATAATCAAAAACATCTTACTCCAAGAGAAATCGTAGCCGAACTTGATAAATATATTATTGGACAAAACGACGCAAAAAAACAGGTAGCCATTGCATTGCGTAACCGCTGGCGAAGAATGAATAGCCCGAAGGATATGCAACAAGAAATTGTGCCCAACAATATATTGATGATTGGGGCTACTGGGGTTGGTAAAACTGAGATAGCCCGACGTTTGGCTAAAATAGCTGACGCTCCTTTTACAAAGGTAGAGGCTTCTAAATTTACCGAAGTGGGTTATGTAGGACGTGATGTAGAAAGCATGGTGCGTGATTTGGTAGAGCAAGCGGTAAATATGGTAAAAGCTGCCAAAAGAGAAACGGTAAAAGAGCGTGCCACCGAAATTGTGGAAGAAATCATTCTGGATGCGTTGATTCCACCCGTAAAAGATGCAACTCCACAAAATTCGTTTACTGGATTTAATATAGATAACACTCCTGAAGCACCTATGAGTAAGTCGGATCAGGAATTGAATGAAAAAACCCGGGATCGTTTTCGTGAAAAAATTCGCAATGGCGAAATGGACGAGCGTAAGATTGAGATCAACATTTCGCAAAGCTCTATGGGTAATGTAGGAATGGTTGGCCCTGGAATGGACGAAATGGCGATGATGAACATCCAAGAGATGATCAGTGGAATGCTGCCAAAGAAAAGTAAAAAGCGCAAAGTAACCATTGCTGAAGCACGTAAAATATTGCTGGAAGAAGAAGTAAACAAACTCATCGATATGGATGAGGTAAAAGAAGAAGCCCTGAAAAAGGCTGAAAACACTGGGATGATCTTCATTGATGAGATCGATAAAATCGCTCGCCGTACTGGTGGGGGTGGTAGTGGCCCAGATGTAAGTCGCGAAGGTGTTCAGCGTGATTTATTACCTATCGTAGAGGGAAGCTCTATCAACACTAAGTATGGAGTGCTTAAGTCTGACCATATTTTGTTTATTGCTGCGGGTGCCTTCCACGTATCTAAGCCTTCTGACTTAATTCCTGAACTTCAGGGACGTTTCCCAATTAGAGTAGAGTTGAACAGCTTAACGAAGGATGATTTCTACCAGATTTTGAAAGAGCCTAAAAATGCTTTAACCAAGCAGTACGAGGCTATGCTAGAGTCTGAAAGTGTGTCGTTGAGTTTCCAGGATGACGCATTGGAACAATTGGCAGAAATGGCCTACCAAATTAACCTTGAGGTAGAAAATATTGGCGCACGTCGTTTACACACGGTGATGAGCCATCTACTGAATGAGTTTTTATTTGATGTACCTGATGTTATCGGGCCAAATGCACAAATCGTAGTAACCAAAGAAATGGTACAAGAAAAACTATCTGATTTGGTGCAAAACAAAGACTTGAGTCAGTTTATACTTTAACTTATGGTCCACAATCGACAGTCAACGGTCGATAGATATCGGTTTTAAACCAACTGGAAAGTTATTCAAAATAGATTTTATAATACAGCCTCAAATATTGCCCAAAGGTAATATTTGAGGTTTTTTTGTGGCGGCCCAGTACTATGTAACTTGCCGCTAATAAGATTTCTTGTAATTTTGCTATCAAACCTAAAAACTATAGAATTTATGGCAACTACTTCAGATATTTCTAGAGGTGCATTTATCAGATTGAATGGAGAGTTGGGGGTAGTGATGGAATACGAACACGTAACTCCTAATAAAACTCGCGCAATGTATCACGTAAAGCTACGTAACATCCGTACGGGCAAAATCATCGAGCACCGCTATCGCTCAGGTGAAACCGTGGACATTGAAAGAGTAGAAACCAAAGAATTGCAGTACATTTATAAAGAAGGGAACGCTTTAGTATGCATGGATAACGAAACCTACGAGCAAACCATGATCAATGATGATTTGGTAGGTGATACTATGCGATTTGTAAAAGAAGGCATGAACATTACCATTGGTTTTGATGCCAACGAATCTCCAGTATTTGCAGAAGCTCCTACTTTTGTAGAATTACAAATTACTTATACCGAGCCAGGGCTCAAAGGTGACACAGCTACTAATACGTTGAAACCTGCCACTTTAGAAACCGGAGCGGAGATTAGAGTCCCATTGTTTGTAAACAATGAAGAAATGATTAAAGTAGATACCCGTACTGGTGAATATGTAGAACGCGTAAAGAAGTAATTCGTGTTACACACAATCGAATACTGAACAATGATTCACGAATCTTGAACATCGAATGCTGATACATAGCCTTAGGTAAAGATCATCGTTTTGTAAGACCTTGGCTTCCTGAATTTTCAACAATTACATTGCAGGATGCTTTGGTAAAGTACCCTAAGCCGGGTTTATCACTTCTACACTCGACATTCGTTAATCACTGTTCATTATTCGCAGAACATATAACTTGAGGAAATAACTCAAGTTACATGTTTATATATTCTTACCATCACATTCCACTTTGATTTGATATGCGTCTACAAAGTGGAATGTTTGTTTCTATCGATGTAATCGACAAATAAGTGTTACAACACCAAAACCAACAAAATTCTAAACTATGACTGATCAAGATACGCGCAAAAAAAAGCTCTATGTATTGTTTGGAGCCTCTATTGTATTTTTAATCATAGGGCTGGCATTAATGAATCGTAATGCTGATACTAATCCCAATACTGGCCAAACAACCACCAAAACCAATACTAAACCTCGAAATACTGAGTATGTAAAAAACAAGCGCCAGAAAAGTGCTTTTTTCAAAAAACTGAAAAGGGCATTGCGTAACGCCAACAGGGTGACTACTTTGGATTTGGGAGGTTTCTCTTTACAA
>DIYR01000050.1 GCA_002429085.1 Flavobacteriales bacterium UBA6049 | reverse complement strand
GTGATGCTCTACCAGCTGAGCTACTTTCGCAAACGGGCAACAAAAGTAATCATCCTTTTTAAACCTCCAAACATTTTAGCGAGAACCTATTAATTTTTTGATTTCGTTCAATTTCATTAAGGCCTCAATGGGTGTCAATGTATTGATATCAGTGCGCTCTAGCTCCTCTTTGACTTGAACTAATGTAGGGTCGTCTAACTGAAAGAAACTCAATTGCATACTGTTTGAAGCTTGATCATGTTGAGTTAATTGTTCTCGTTTGTCTTCAGTTTGATGAGAGGACTCGAGAACTTCTAGAATTTCTTTTGCTTTTGAAATTACCTTTTTTGGCATTCCAGCCATTTGAGCTACATGAATTCCGAAACTATGGTTACTCCCTCCAGGAACAAGTTTTCGAACGAATAAGACTTTGTCTGCAACTTGTTTGATAGAAACGTTAAAATTTTTAATGCGTGCAAGAGTCTTACACATATCGTTGAGTTCATGGTAGTGTGTCGCAAAAAGTGTTTTTGGTCTATGTGGAGAAGCGTGAATAAACGATGCTATAGCCCATGCAATTGAGATACCATCGTATGTACTTGTTCCTCTACCAATCTCATCTAATAAGATCAAGCTTCGCTCGCTAAGGTTGTTTAAGATACTGGCTGTTTCATTCATTTCAACCATAAAGGTACTTTCGCCCATACTAATGTTATCTGAAGCTCCTACTCGCGTAAATACTTTATCTACAACACCAAGATCTGCTTTAGTTGCAGGTACGAAGCTTCCAATTTGAGCGAAAAGGGTGATTAAGGCAGTTTGACGAAGCAATGCAGATTTACCAGACATGTTCGGCCCAGTTATCATCATAATTTGTTGCTCATCATTTGTGAGCAGTACATCGTTGGTAATATATGCTTCTTCTGGATCTAGCTGTAATTCTATAACAGGGTGTCGCCCTCCCTTAATACCGATTTCTAGTCCATCGTGAACCGCAGGCTTGCAGTAGTTGTAGAGTAACGCATTTTCAGCAAACCCAGCTAAACAATCCAACTCAGCTAATAATTGAGCATTTCGTTGAATAGGTTCAACATGTACTTTAGTCGCATCAATTAATTCTTGATACAGCTTAAACTCTAGAGCTTGAATTTTTTCTTCAGCCCCTAAGATTTTGCTTTCATAATCTTTAAGTTCTTCAGTGATGTAGCGCTCTGCGTTTACTAGGGTTTGTTTCCTAATCCAGGTTTCAGGAACTTTGTCTTTGTGGGTATTTCTAACCTCAAAATAGTACCCGAATACGTTATTAAAGCTGATTTTTAATGAAGGAATACCTGTTGTTTCAGTTTCTCTTTCGAGCATTTGTTCTAGGTATCCCTTGGAAGAATTAGCTAAAGACCTTAATTCATCTAATTCAGGGTGAATTCCTTTTGTTATCACGGCACTTTTACCAATGGTGTTCGGTGCATCAGGAACCAATGTAGTTTCAATTTGTTGCTGAATTTCACTGCATACGTTAAGTGATTTAGCGATGTGATTTAAGGATTCATTCGCAATGCCTTCAATCAATGCAATAATCCTTGGCATTTCGGCCAAACCCTTTTGCAGCTGCTCTAATTCTCTCGGGGTAACTCTATTTACCGAAACTCGAGAAATTAAACGTTCTACATCACCAAGTTGACTAAGAATGTTCTGTAATTCATTTCTAGTTTCTGTTTGTTCTATAAAGGCTTGAACATTATTCAATCGAGCATCAATAACTTGGGTGTCCTTTAGAGGCAATGCCAACCATCTTTTCAAAAGGCGGGCACCCATAGGGCTCTTTGTGTTATCGAGTACGTCCAGTACTGTTTTTGCACCAGGATGAGGAGAGTGAAACAGCTCTAGGTTTCTGATAGTAAATCGATCTAACCAAACAAAGTTTTCTTGATCTACTCGACTAATCTTGTTGATGTGTTCTACTTGGTGATGCTGTGTATCTTTTAAATACTGTAAACAAGCACCTGCTGCAGAGATTCCTTTGAACAGATTTTCAACACCGAATCCTTTAAGAGATTTTGTTTGGAAGTGTTTGAGAAGGCTTTCTTCACCGAAAGAATGAGTGAAAGCCCAATCTTCCATGTAGTAGAGGTAGTGATCGGATCCAAAATGCTCTTCAAAATACTTTTGATGTGCTCG
Source organism: Flavobacteriales bacterium UBA6049 (assembly GCA_002429085.1). GTDB lineage: Bacteria > Bacteroidota > Bacteroidia > Flavobacteriales_G > Salibacteraceae > UBA6049. Next base: position 4,193 of record DIYR01000050.1, on the reverse strand, counting down.
TTGAACTAGCACTTCATTTGGAGCAAAACTCTGAAGTAATTTGTCAATCAAATCATTTGCTCCTTCAGCAACCAAAAATTCTCCAGTGCTAATATCTAAGAAGGCAATTCCACCAGATTTATCTTTTGGAACTAAATGGATAGCAGCTAAAAAATTGTTGCGCTTGTGATCAAGAACCTGATCGTGATAGCTTACCCCAGGAGTAACCAACTCGGTGATTCCTCTCTTGACAATGGTTTTTGTTTGTTTAGGATCCTCTAATTGATCGCAAATAGCTACACGTAACCCAGCTCTAACAAGCTTGGGTAAATAGGTCTCTAGTGCGTGGTGAGGAAATCCTGCTAACTCTATTTCTGCAGCAGCTCCATTTTTCCGCTTGGTCTGAACAATGCCTAATACTTTTGCTGCTTTTACAGCATCTTGTCCAAACGTTTCGTAGAAATCACCTACACGAAAAAGTAAGATAGCATCAGGATGTTTAGCCTTAATGCTATTGTACTGCTGCATTAAAGGCGTTTCTTTTTGCTGTTTATCTTTGGTGTTCTTTTTTGCCAAAATCCTTTGGTTTTTAGGAAAAAACTAAAGTAGGAAGGGTGCAACATTTATCCTGTTTTTATCCGTTGATAAATCCGTTGAGTTATGAACAGAAAATTAAGAGTTGAGGAATTAAATCGACCAGATATTGATGCGTTTAAAGCTATGGAGAAACTACCAGTTGTAGTTATCCTTGATAGCATCCGTAGTTTTCATAATGTTGGATCTGTTTTTCGCACTGCTGACGCTTTTAGATTTAAAGAAATTGTTCTGTGTGGTATTACCCCTTTACCACCTCATCGCGAAATAAACAAAACAGCACTAGGAGCAACAGATTCAATGGAGTGGAGACATGAAGAAAATGTTGTGCAAACGGTGCAGAAATTTAAGGAAGAGGGTTTTTTAACACTGGCACTCGAACAAACAGAGAATAGCTTAAAGCTTCAGGATTTTGAATTGAATAATGCAAATCAACCCGTGGCAGTTATATTGGGAAATGAAGTTTTTGGGGTAAATCAAGATGTAATTAAACAGTGTGATTATACTATAGAAATACCCCAAGAAGGAACAAAGCACTCACTGAACGTATCTGTGAGTGCTGGAATGATAATGTGGGAAATATTTAAAAAGCTCAGATATTAATCTTCGCTACAAGACCAATTGTTGTCTTCATACGCCTTTAAAGCGTTATCGTAACGATGTCCTTTATCGCAAAATTCATCTCTGATTTGTCCGCGTTCTGGATCATTAAACGTACATGTTGCACATTTTTCGCAGCTAGCGAAAATTCCTGATCCGATAACTATAAGTGATGCAATTGCTATATGCTTCATGTCAAAATTCATATTAGACTAGCAAATATAATCTTCTTGTTGAATTAAAAGTCGACCAATAAGTCAAAGGCATGACTAATTGAGATTTCGGCATAAAAAAAGCCTCTGGAACTTCCAGAGGCTTTTCAAATTCCTTATTAATAACTTCTTAGAAGCTGTACTTTAAAAATTCAGCATCCATCTCAGCTTTCGCTTTCAATGAAGGATCCTTTTCAAATGCTACCTTCAAGTTGTTAGTTACCATATCAGCTTTATCCATTCTAGCAGCAATAATTGCTTTCAAATAGTAACCTTCTGCGGTGTTTCCATCTTCAGAACTGTTAATTGCTTGAAGAGCACCTTCGTTGTTACCATTTAATAACATTGCTAATGCAGCATTGAAATCTTGAGTACCACTGAAGTTAGATACTGCTGAACTGTAATCACCGTCTAAGATGAATACGATTCCTTTATTGTAGTTAACTTCTTTACCAGCTCCGCTAGCCTTACTGTAGTATTCCATAGCTGTTTCACGATCACCTTCTAATCTAGCAATAACTCCTAAGTTGTTATTGATAATTGGGTTGTCGTTAGATTTAGCCATTGCATTGTTGAAGCTAGTTTTAGCACCAGCTAAATCATTCTTCATCAATTTAACATAACCTAAGTTGTTGTGAGATCTCCAATCATCACCAAATTGGCTAACTGCTTTAGAATAGATAGATTCTTGCTTATCTAAATCGTTTGTCAAAGTAGCTGCGTAAAGCAACTCTTCAACATTTAATTGAGACGCATCTTCAGAAGCCAAACGTGCAATTTCTTCGTCAGACTTACCTACTTTATCAACTGATAAAGCAATTTGAGATCTTCTTAGCCCTGGTAAGATTTGATCTTTAACTTCTAAATAAGTTTCAGCTAAGTTTTTGATTTCAGATTCACGTTTTACAGGGTCAGAATACATCTGGAGAACACGAATGATTAATTCTTTGTCTTGGATGCTAGATGCTTCCATCGCTGTTTTGAATCCAGCCCAGTCTTCACCTTTACCCATAGTTTTTGCAAAGCCATCGGCTTTTGCGCCTTCAACCTTGTTACGACCTAATTCACGAGAAATACTTTTAGCAGCTTTTTCCGCACGATCGTTTGCCAAGTTCTCGTTTGCAGTCAATTCACCATCAGGAGAAGCATAAGCTTCAACTGCTAATGATTTAAATTGGTATGTACTATCGCTTGCTTTCGTCTTAATGTCTGCAAACAATGTTTTGATATCATCATCTTTCAACTCAGATCCGCGAACGTTAGAAGAGTTGATCAAGAAGTGAATATCAGCTTTGTGAATGTCAGTAGTAATTCTTTCAAAGTTATCTTTACCAATGATTGGCTTATCATCTCCTTGAACTAACAACGGAGTAATGATAGTACCATCAGCAAGTTTAAAGTCTTGGATATCCTTAACTTTTCCTTTGTACTTTCCTACAGCAGTAACCCAAAGTTCACCTTTTTCCATTCCTTTTTTATAAGGAACAGTAGAAACAAGCTTGTACTTACCACCGTTTTCGAAGTCAATTTTCTTACCGTTGGCATCAGCTGTTTCACCTACTAAGTTGATTGAATCGAACTCAGCTACTTTTTGACCATCTACTTTGAAGTAAGGCTTTAACGTTGCTGTTACTTTCTTGTTGAAATACTTTGGAGGAATAGTACCATCAACTGTGATTTGTACACTATCACCATGCATTTCAAGTGGATTTGGAGTAGCAGTGTACTTCAAATCTTGAGCTTTTTTGGCCATCTTATTCAGTGGATTACAAGCCAACATCCCTACGGATGCAACTGTAATTACTGACAGTGTTCTAAGCGTTTGTGCTTTCATTTTCAATCAAATTAGCTTTAATAAGGTCTTTTAAGGTATAAACCGATACAAAACTATCTAATGTTTTGGAATGGCAAAGTATGTTGATATTGCTAGAATATCAATTAAAATGTAATTCTATTTATACCTCTGTTATAGTCTTTTTTTAAGAGTTCAATTACCTCAGTAAGTTGTTCAGGATATTTTACAATGTCTAACTTTTCAGCCTCGAGAAATAGCACCTTTAATTGGCTCTGCTGCTTTAGGTGATTGAGATATCGATTGGAAAGATCATCTAAATATTGTGCTGTAATGTTTTGCTCGTAGCTTCTACCTCTCTTCGCTATTTGATGCAATGCACGTTCGGTAGATAAGTGTAAATAAACCACCAAGTCAGGTTGTCTTAATCTAGGATTAATAATTCCGAACAAGTTTCGGTATAGACTGAATTCAACTTCCGACAAGTTATTTTGAGCAAAAAGCAAGCATTTGTCAAACCAATAGTCAGCAATTTGTAGCGGTTGAAATAAGTCAGCTTGATTTCTTTCTCCGCTTAATTGATGAAAACGTGCTGCTAAAAAAGATAATTCAAGTTGAAAAGCATACCGTTTTGGATCTTCATAAAAGAGGGGTAAAAACGGATTGTCTTCAAACTCTTCGTAAATGGTTTTTGCACCTAACTTTTTAGAGAGCTCTGTAGCTAATGTACTTTTTCCAGCACCAATAACCCCTTCAATAGCTACATACTCATACTTTAAATTGGCCATACACGTAATCTATCTACAGATTGTTCAACTAAAGTGGCAATGGGAAGCTTGAGTTTGGGATGGATTACATTGGCTGCAATATCAGCTAAGGGAACAAGTGCAAAATTTCGTTCATGTAATCTAGGGTGGGGTACTGTCAAGCGCTGCGAAACAACAACTTCATTTCCGAACAGCAAAATGTCTATGTCGATAAGACGCGATTCGTACCGATCATTATTGCTTCTTATC
>DIYR01000190.1 GCA_002429085.1 Flavobacteriales bacterium UBA6049 | reverse complement strand
CTATTCAGTTAACGGCTGCTGGCGGGACTGGCTCATTAAGTATTCTTTGGAGTAATGGTGAAACCACCTTTAACATTGCCAATTTGGTAGATACAACATATACCGCCACTGTGAACGATACCAACGGCTGCCAAAAAGACACTGCAATTATCATTATTCCTCAAGATACCTCTGTTCCAACCTTAAACGCTCAAGATGTAACTACTTATGTTGATGCTGCAGGAATGGCGATTATACAGTGGAATGAGGTAGATCCGAATATTACTGATAACTGCGGAATTCAATCTATTACATTATCAACAGACACTTTTGATTGCTCGATGATTGGAATCAATCAAACCACAATCTTAGTAGTAGATAGCTCAGGAAATCAATCATTAGATACGTTCAACGTAACAGTTGTTGATAGTACATCGCCTCAATTATATACGAATACATTCAGTGTATTCCTCAACATTAATGGAGAAGCATCTTTATCGGTTTCTGATGTTGATTCTGCCACTATAGATAATTGCGGTATTGACTCAATGTATATTTCCCAAGAACAATTTACGTGTAATGATTTAGGCGCAAATACCATTTGGTTCTACGCTAAAGATGAATCAAACAACCTAGATAGCGTTCAGGTAAGTTTCGATGTGTTAGACACAATTCATCCAACTATTACTCCTAGTTTCTTGGTATCGTATCTCGATAGTTTTGGGAACGCAACTATTGATACCAACCAGATTACTCCATTAGCAGATGATAACTGTTCATTGGATAGTTTATGGTGGACACCGAACGTATTTACATGTTCACCAAATATTGACTCTACAACTATTTTTGCTAGAGACCTCAGTGGAAATATTACATCACTTACCGTTCCTGTTGATGTAGTTGATACCATTGGGCCAGATGTTCAGGTATTCCAACAAATACAAGTGGTATTGGATGCTAACGGAATGTTTGTAATTACTCCATCTTTATTAGATAGTGCGTCAACAGATAATTGCGGAATTGATTCAATGTACACAAGCATCGATTCTGTATCATGCACAGATGTGGGAAGTTTACAGGTTGCCCTATTTGTTGAAGACACTGCTGGAAATGTAAATCAAGCATTCGTTCAAGTAACCATTAGTGATCAAATCGCACCAACTGTTATTACTCAAAATCAAACCATTTATTTAGATGCAAATGGACAAGCGAGTATAACTGCTAACCAATTAAATAATGGTTCTTGGGATAACTGTGGAATTCAGTCTACATTTATTAATCAGTCTAATTTCAATTGTAACGATATTGGCACAAATAACATCTGGTTCTACACAACAGATGTTCATTCAAATACTGACTCTACGCAAGTAAGTGTTCAGGTACTTGATACTATTCAACCTCTGGCAATAGTTAAATCGAGTGATACACTCTACTTGAATACAAATGGTACTGCAGCTCTTATTCCTAGTCAATTAGACCTAGGAAGCACTGACAACTGTTCTGGATTAACGTTTAGTGCTACTCAAACGGCATTCAATTGTTCCGATATTGGTTCTAACTCAATTATAGTTACTGTAGCAGATGCTGGTGGAAATAGCGTTGATCAACAGGTGAGTATCGTAGTAATTGATAGCATTAGTCCAACTATTAGTTGCCCTAGTAATGTGACAATTTGTGAAGGAGAATATTCATTTAACAACCCTAGTTCAAACGATAATTGTTCTGCTACAGTAAATCAGGTTTCAGGCCCAAATTCAGGAGATATTTTAGCAGCAGGTTTATATACTTTAGCGTTTGAAGCAACCGATAACAGTTCTAACTCCACAACATGTAGCTACGAAGTTGAAGTGCTCCCAGTTGTTGAAGTAAACCTTGGTGCCGATACGACTATTTCTCTTGGACAAAGCATTTCCTTAAATGGTGGTTCAAGCAATTGGAACTATGTATGGAGTACAGGAGCAACTGGTAATTCTATATCATTGAGTCCAACGACAGATACATCTGTTTGGGTAGAAGCATCAAACAACTACTGCGATGATAGCGATACCATTAACATATCAGTTGCACTTAGCAATAGATACCCAGAAGCTGCGAGCAATGGAATACAAGTTTATCCTAACCCAACCTTGGGTAATCTATGGGTAAAATTTGATGTAGCGACTTCATCTTCAATTTCTATTATGATAAGAACAATGGATGGAAGAATTGTGAAGCACTTTAAGCATGGCGCTACTGATCAAGTAAGCTTAGACTTGAATGAACTAGCTCAAGGAGTATACTGGATAGAAGTAACAGCGGATGGAGAAGTAACTAGAAAAGGAATTTCAATTAAATAAGACACCTCTCATAAATGAAGGAAAGCCCTGATAGATTTATCAGGGCTTTCCTATTTAATACTTTCTACAAAAGCCTTGATGTCACTTTTAAACTCCTTATGAATAACCAGTTCCAAGCTATCGTTAGAAGCGTGATAATTCAAGTAATCCGTAAAGAAGGTATTATTCAGCTCCCAAGATTCTGGCCAAGAGTTTCTACCACTAAATACCAAGAACTCTTCTTTAATACCATCCATAACTTTTTGTTTTTTTTCAGCTCTGCGCTCAAGAGGTACTCCTAGTTTCTCCCATGCATCATACCTAGCAGATAACAACTGCGCTTGACGATGAATGAATTCTTGGTTTCGTTTTCGCTGAGTTCTTCTTTGGTTGTAAGTATTCAATAGGGCAGTATCTTTCAATACCTCTATAAGATATTGTTCCATTCCAGCTCTTCCAACAGCAGTAGCAACATTTTCGTTCCAACTGGTTTCACCAAAATGAAAAACAGTGGCATGGGTAGATTCATGAATAATTAACTCTACTAACGAAGCTGAATCTCGTTTTAACATACCCGAAAGAATAGGGTCGCTTAAAATTCCAAGTGTACTCCAACCTCCTGCCACTCCAATATCCGTATCAAAACCAAGTTCATTCATTCTTTCTTGCTCAGCCTCGGCTAGAGACCTTTCAAAAAAGCCTTTATATGCCATTTTACCAACAGGACCATAACTCCATTGATACGATTTCAATTGGAATGGATAAGCTGCCGTAACAACCCACATAGTACTAGACGAATCTTGCTGTACGAATTCAGTATAGTTGTCGCCAACATTCAAACCCAATTCATCATGCGCCCAAGTCCGCACTTCTTGGATCAATCGAATTTTATCTTTTTCATCTTCAGTAAGAATCTCTAACTGCAATGCATCAGTCACTGGCACAGCAGCTTGTATCAAGCTCAATTGCCCCTGCAATTGAATCAGTCCGTAGTTTACCAACTCCCAATTCCAGATTATTCCAATTAGTAGAAATGTGACAATTGAAGCAACGATCTTCTTTTTCATAGACATAAAAAAAGCCCTAACAGATTGTTAGGGCTCCAAATTACACTTCGTTTCTTATTAACTCAAAGCTTCTTTCACCAAAGCAGAAATCAATTTACCATCTGCTTTACCTTTTAGTTGCCCCATTAAAGGCCCCATTACTTTACCCATATCACTTGGCCCAGAAGCTCCAGACTTTTCAACAGCAGCTTGCACAACTGCTCTTACTTCATCTTCGCTCATTTGCTCTGGCAAGTACTTTTGAATCACTTCTGCCTGCACATTTTCTTCGGCTGCTAAATCTTCTCTTCCTTGAGAAGTATACATTTCAGCAGCTTCTCTGCGTTGCTTCATTAACTTTTGAAGTAAGTCAAGCTCTTTTTCTTCTGTAAGCTCTTCTGCACTTCCTTTTTCAGTTTCAGCAAGCATCACTGCAGATTTAATTGCTCTTAATGCGGTTAACTTCTCTTTTTCTTTTGCAAGCATTGCTGCTTTGATGTCTTTATTGATAGTGTCTTTTAAACTCATAACTATTGCTTTGAGCGCAAATTTAATCGCCTATCGATTTATTAGAATCTGTTGACGATAAACTTTTTCATCTTGCTGAATAGAAAGTGTATACATACCATTACTTAACCAAGTTACATCTACTAGTTCTTGCCAAGTATTTGATACTTCTACCTGCCGCTCATATACCACCGCTCCTGTTGCAGAGATTAACTGAAGATTTAAATTACCCTCCCAATCAGAGGTTTTGATGGTAAATACTCCTTGACTAGGGTTAGGAAATACTTCAACTTGACCTAATGCCAGATCAGATACATGATCAGGTTCACAAAGATCAACGTAAAATGAAACGCTATCAGCTCCCACACATCCATCCACATCTTCTACAGCAACCCAAATAGTTTCTGTATTTCCTTCGGTATATGGACCAAATGTTGTGAACTGACTAGCAGCACCATTGGACCAATTGTATCTCAAGAATCCCGATGCTGCTTCAATTTGAACAATAGAATCACTACAGATAGTATCAAATCGTGGTAGTTGAGGATCTGGAATTGGATTTACCACAATTTCTACTTCATCTATTCCTTGACAACCAGTTGAACCATCTGTTCCTGTTACTGAATATGTAGTAGATAAAGTGGCAATAACTTCTATAGTTTGAGTATTCTGCGAAGTAGACCACTCGAAAGAATCGGCTCCAGCGGCATTTAACTGAACAGTGTCTCCTGTACAAACTAATACATCAACTCCTGCATCAACTAAAGGCGATGTCACTATTTCAATATCTCCATTTGCAGAATTAGCACAACTATTCACATCAGAATAAGTGTATTGAATCGTATAATTACCAGCAACTTGACTACTAGGATCAAACTCTCCATTTACCACACCGGTGCCAGAATAAATTCCACCTGAAGGAATTCCATTTGAAAGTACAAGAGCTCCATCATTAGAACATAGTAAAGTATCCAAATCGAAAGACACCACTGGTAAATCAAGAACTTCGATGGTTGTTGTATCAGAACTGAAGCATCCTAATGGAGTTGTAAAAGAATATGTTATTACATGAGTTCCAACGCCTGCTACACCAGGATCGAAATTGCCATTTGTAACTCCAACGCCACTGTATGTACCTCCTACAGGAGCGCCACCAGTAAGGATAAATGAGCCGTTATCGATACAAACATCTGAGATCATAGCCAAGCTTACAACTGGATCTGCAACCACCTCAATTATCGATGTATCAAAACTGGTACATCCACTTCCATTTGTATAGCTATACGTAATAATATGTTGTCCAACTCCTGCAATACTTGGATCGAATTGACCACCACTTGTACCAATGCCTGAGTACGAACCGCCCGTTGGTAATCCTCCCGTTAAAGAAACCATACCTCCAGATTCACATACTTGTCCTAAACCACTCAAGGAAACACTAGGTATATCATTCACAGTAATACTTGAAGTAGCAACATTTGAGCATCCATTTACACCTGTGTACTCATAAGTAATTGTATGTGTACCTGCACCTGCTACAGCTGGATCGAATTGACTATTTGAAACTCCAGCACCACTATAAATTCCTCCAGTAGGCATTCCTCCAATTAGAGGAACAATTCCAACATCTATGCAAATTGAACCAAAGGCTTGTAGTGACACAGTTGGTAATGGATTAACGGTTATCGAGAACGAATCTACAGCAGAGCAACCATTTCCATCAGTATATGAGTAAGTTATAATATGCTGTCCTAATCCTGCTGATGAAGGAATGAATTGACCATTTAACACTCCGTTTCCTGTATAAGTTCCTCCTGCAGGCGAAGCAGATAAAGAAATTGTATCGCCATCAATACATGCATCAGAAACAGAAGGCAGCGATAGCACTGGAAGTGCCTTCACCTCTAACACAATAGTATCTGTATTCGTACAACCATTAGAATTTGTGTATGAGTACATCACATTATGAAACCCAATTCCAGCTACTGAAGGATCAAACTCACCATTTGAAACTCCAACACCACTATATGAACCGCCAGAAGGTTGTCCCCCTGAAAGTGGAATTATACCATGATCTACACAAACAGGATTAATAGCGTTAAACGTTACCTGCGGAACCGTATCTACCGAAATAGTTTGTGTGATTGTATTTGAACAAGTATTCGAATCTGAATATGAATAGGTTAAGGTATGAGTTCCAGTTCCAACCAAAGTAGGAATGAAACTATTATTCTGAACCCCAGCACCACTATATATTCCACCAGTTGGTGTAGCAGAATTCAATAGAAGGGTATCGCCATTTTCGCATATTGGACTTAACGCTCCCCAACTTAAAACTGGGAGACTATTCACAACAATACTGTCTTGAACACTTGTTGAACAATTATTAGAATCAGTCAGTTCGTAAGTGATAACATGTGTACCTATCCCTGCGATTTGTGGGTTAAAAGCACCATTATTAACTCCAATTCCTGAATAAACGCCACCTTGTGGTGTTCCTCCTGAAAGTGAAAATGCAGTTACATCCTCACAAATCGAACTAGGAATAGTCAATGAAACCGCAGGATTAGGATACACTGTTATTGTTTGAGTATCGGATGCCATGCACCCATTTCCATCTGTTACAGTATACATTACATCATGTTGACCTGCTCCTACGATAGATGGATCGAATTCACCATTTACCAATCCAGCACCGCTATATGTTCCTCCAGCTGGCGATCCAGTTGTTAATGTAATGGGAGACGCACTTTCACACATAGACGAGATGGAACCAAGCGATACTGTTGGTAACGATAATACTTGTATTTGTGCTGTATCAGACTTAGGGCCACAACTTGTCTGAACAGTATATATCACATCAAAAACACCCACTCCAGAAATGGATGGATCGAATTGCCCATTCGAAATCCCTGTTCCAGAATAAACTCCTCCTAGTGGCGTTCCACCTGTCAGTGTTATAACAGAAGAACCCACGCATAACGGTGAGAAGTTACTAAGTGTAGGAGCTGACTCTTCATATACGATAATGGTATCTGCAATTGTATCTGTACAATTATTAGCATTTGTGAATGTATACGAAATCACAGTTTGACCAACTCCAGCCACTGCGGGATTAAAGTCCGAACCAGAAACTCCAGTTCCGAAAAAACTACCTCCAGTTGGCTGAGCAGCAAGTGTTAGCGCTCCAGCATCTAGACAGATAGAATCTTGAACGACAAACACTAAGTTTGGCTTCTCAAATACCTCGAAACTTATGCTATCTGTAGCTGTACAGCCATTTGTATTTGTGTAAGAATAACTCACCCAATGTATCCCAGTAGCTACTAAACTCGGATCAAACTGACTAGAGTTCACCACTCCATTTCCCGAAAACACCCCACCTGCTGGCAATGCTTGTGGTAAGTTAAAAATAGCTTCATCTTCACACACATTAGCGATTGATGGGATAGTAATAGTTGGCACATCAAGCACTTCAAAAGTGGTACTTGCTGTATCATTACCACATTGATTAGTAACTATGTACTGCACTGTATGTACCCCAATGCCTAATGTATTTGGTTGTAAAGAAGTAGTTGTTATTCCATTCACTAAGTACATTCCACCTTGTGGCGAACCTTGAGTTAGTTGCACGGCCGCATCATTTATACAACTATTCGGAATATTGCTTAAACTGGCTGTTAATGTTCCATCTACTTGTATACTTTGAGTATCGGCTGCGCTACATCCATTGCTCGTAACTGAATATGTAATTTGGTGTTGGCCTACTCCTGCAGCAGAAGGTGTAAAGGTAGAATCTGTCATCCCAGTTCCTACAAATATTCCGTTTGTAGGAGACACACCACTCCAAACAAAAGCTGGATCTGATTCGCACACCGGACCATTTGCCGGAAGTGAAACCACTGGTGTTTGGTTCACCACTAAATCAAATGTTTCCACTACAGGACACCCAGCAACCAAATCGTATGTGTACATGATTGTATGTATACCCGCTCCTGCGCTATCTGGGTGAAACTCATTTCCTGAAACTCCGCTTCCTGAAAATGTTCCTCCTTGAGGAAAAGCCAAAGCTGTTAAATCTCCAGAGTTATCTGCTGTACAATAAGTTGGTAAGAAAGGTGATACAATTACAGTGGGAGCGTTTGTCACGTTGATTACCCTGACAGCAGAATCTGCACAACCTTGAGGACTTGTATAGGTGTATGTTACCAATGTTGGCCCTGCACCAGCTACGCTTGGGTCAAAAATAGAATCATTTAAAACGCCATTACCAGACCAAACACCGCCACTAGGTGTACCGCCAGTTAATGTAAATGAAGACACAGAACTGCACACACTCAAAGGTGTAGTTGGAACGGATACAGACACACCAGCACCCTGAGAAATAACTGCGATATTAGATGTGTCTAGACATCCTGCACTATCAACAACTGCATAGTAAGTACCTGGATTAGATGTAGAATAAGTAGTACTAGTTACTCCAGTAATTTCAACATTATTGTAATACCATTGATAGTTCAACGAAGGGTTTCCAGTAATTGAGAATGATACAGGTGTTGTACCACCGCAGCTCGTTGTTGTATCTGGACTAATTTCTGCAGAGATCGGATTACAAGGAACTATTTTAGTGATATAGCCTGCTCTACTATATGTACTTGATGTTGTAACACTTCCAAGGATGGTTGAAGGATACTCAACCATTCCACAACTGTACATGTTTACCCCATCGAACACCATATCTCTTACTCTCGGGTAGTATGGAAGAAATGGAAACCCTTGATATCCTCCATCACTCTCAACGAAATAATTGAAAGTGGTTAAACTTGTATCTAGTTTGGCATAAAATAGCTCACGATCTGTAGCTCTAGCTACATTATTAACAGTGTAAGCACCAGTTATAGATCCAGCTAAGTATACATAGCCATCTTCACCAACTTCTACACTAGCGGTATAGGGTCGAGAAGATGAACTTAAACTATTTCCTAGTACTACCCTGAGAACATTTGATTCACTTAGATTTGAGTCTAATTTGTAGATAAAGCCAGAATATCCTCCAATGTACGTATTCAGCATATAGAATGCACTTCCTCCGATCCGAGTAGCTCCAACATACACCTCACCCGCATTAGAAACACCTAAGCTCTGGGTTTCTGTTTTATGAATACCATTGTCTACCACTTCATGGTAGGCAAAGGCACTGCCAGAACCATTTAACTTTAGGGTAGTAAGTTGAATATCATTGGCATTGCTGCTACCATTGTTACCAACAAAGGTATTGTTTACAAATACGGAATCTCTTGTACTAAGCAATGCAACCACTTCATGGTTGGGACCACATTTCATATCATGCAATAAGGCCGAACTAGAAACAACTTGAGAGGATGAGATGACACTTAACCAATTTTGAGTACCATCTGGCAGGTATGAAGCAATGAATGTGTTTTCGGCCGAGGTAAACTGCCCCGGAACAGCAATTGTGTCTCCGTCAAAAATTGGGTTTGGTAGCCAAGTATACGTACCTGGATTCATAAAGTAACCTCCAAAAACCAAGTGGCCATCCTTAAAATCTAGTTTTGAAGGAACATAGCTATCTTCCCAATTGGGTAGAGATGATGTAACTGCAGCTCCGTTCTTCAGCCATTGTACATTTCCTGCTCCATTAAACTTCACAAGAAAATTCTCGTAATAAAATGTTGCTGTTTGTGATATAGAAATAGTATCAAAAGAATTGGCTCCTTGACAAATACCACTTACATATACCCCTCCATTGTTATCTGTAACTACATCTAAGCCCACAGCATTTCCATTACCCGAAAAGGTCTCAATCCAGATAACATTGCCAAGGGTGTCCATCTTTACTAAAAATCCATCGGTTGAAGTTCCTGATACCGTTACTCCGCCAATAGTGGCATTTTGCTCAAATGAACCAGTAGTGTATACAAAACCTGAACTATCGTAAGCTACCCCAAGCGGAATAGTAGTTTGATAAATAGCACTAGATGTAAAATCTTGAATCCAATTAAATCCTTGGGAAAAGCTGGTAGCAGAAAATACAAACGAGGTAATAGTTAACAATAGCGATTTAGGCCAAACCATAGGTTCCTGAGTATTAGTTATGCGTAAAAGACGGGGAGTATCTTGTACGGTTTCCAGTGAAAACTAAATTTCAACGGATAAAAAAACCTTTGTCTGAAGCTTCAAATCGTTTTTAACAGATGCAAACCTGTTGATTAGACAACATTTGGAGTCAATGGAGTACATCTTAAAAAGAGGCTAAATTTTATTTCACCGATTAATCTTTCAAGGTCACCGATTTAGTTTTTCGCACTTCAGTTAACCTCTTAGATTTGATTGAAATGGAAAATAAACTTCGATATCTCATCAATGTATCCTACTGGATCATCTATTCTCTCATTCTGCTGATTATTCTTCTTGCCAGTAAAATTGGTCAACAAACTGTACCTAATCTCAATACTCTTTTAGGTGTCATTACTGGCTTCATAGTTATTCCTTCAGTAGTTCCATTTTATGGTTCCTATCTCTACCTATTTCCGCATTACATTCAACAGAGAAACATCATTTCATTACTATCCAGAGGTATACTACTTAGCACATTGAGCTCTGTGTTGGGATTGATGATAACGAGCTTTCTAGTTAAGAACCAGTTTCACACTCAAGATGGTACAGAAGTGTTTCTCCAAAAATTCACCTTAACCACCCTGATTTCATCACTAAACATTGTTACAGGATTCATTTTGAAAGGGTTCATTAGCTGGTACAATAATTTACGAATCAATGAAGAACTAAAACAGAAGGCAAAACTGACAGAACTAGCCTTAATCGAGTCGAAACTCGATCCACATTTTCTCTTTAACACCATCAACAATATAGATGTGTTGGTCTCAAAGAATCCTGAAACTGCATCAGTCTATCTAAACAAGCTATCAGACATCTTGCGATTTATTCTCTACGAATCTAAAGGGCGAAAAATCAAGATACACCAAGAAATAAATTACATACAACAGTATATCCAATTACAACGAATTCGTACTTCTAATGAGAATTTCGTAAACCTGAAAATTAACGGAGCTAGCAATAACAACATCTTGATTCACTCAATGACATTCATTCCATTTGTAGAAAACGCATTTAAGCACAGTACAAATAAGAAGCTAGAAAATGCCATTGACATCCGCCTTACTTTCTCAGATCATCATATACATTTTGAATGTTCTAATAAATTCAACCCTTCTTTTAAACCTAAAGAAGGTGGCTTAGGAAATGAATTGATTTCAAGGAGATTGGAACTCCTATACCCTGAATCACATTCATTACGAACTAGCAAAATCACAGATACTTACACCATAAAACTGGACATTGAGCTATGAGAACACAGTGTATTGTAATAGAAGATGAGCCCTTGGCTACAGAAAGACTTCAAGGATACATTTCTAAACTTAAGAATCTACAGCTTGTCGCAACTTTTGACAATGCAATTGATGCTGTTGAATTTCTGCATACGCATACAGTTGACCTCATGTTTTTAGATATAGAAATGGATGAGTTAACTGGTATTGAGCTACTAGAAAATGTGAAATTCACAGGTCAGATAATTATAACTACGGCCTACGATAGTTATGCTCTAAAAGGGTATGAGTTAAATGTAACAGACTATCTCTTGAAACCCTACACTTTTGAAAGATTTGTAAAAGGAATAGACAAAGTTTTAAAGAACAAGAAAACACCTGAAGATTCGAATTCCATTTTTATTAAGACAGAGAACAAGCTCGTTCAAATACCACTTGATACCATCCTATTTATAGAAGGAATGGGAGACTACCGAAGAATTCATTGTACTGATAAGCGGATTATGACATTGGAGCTTTTTAGTGAACTAGAAAGAAGATTAGATTCTTGTAAAATCTGTAGAGTTCATAAATCCTACATGGTATCTATTTCGAAAATAGAAAGTATTGAGAGAAATCGAATAACGATAAATGGCTCTCACATTCCTATTTCAAACACTTACCAAAAAGAGTTTTTCCAACTAATTCAGAACAACAATGTATAGTTTAGAAACAAGTAACTTATCCTACTCCTTCAACGAAGGCATACCAACGTTAAACGGCATTGATCTAAAAGTTCCTAAAGGAAGTATTTATGGCTTTTTAGGAAAAAACGGATCTGGAAAAACCACTACACTCAAACTGGTTCTTGGATTACTAAAAAAGCAACAAGGTGAAATTCGAATCTTCGATCAAAGCCTACAGTCTAACAGATTAAACATCCTAAAAAGATTAGGATCATTAATTGAATCACCTTCATTCTATGGACACCTAAGTGCCGAGGAGAACTTAAAAATTCTTCAAAAAATCTATCAGTGCCCCAAACAAAGAATTAGTGAAGTATTAAATATTGTTGGTCTTTCAGATTGTGAAGCCAAAAAGGTAAATCAGTTCTCGCTTGGTATGAAACAGCGACTAAGCATTGGAATAGCCTTGTTACACGAACCTGAACTGTTGATCTTAGACGAACCTACTAATGGTTTAGACCCGAAGGGAATCATAGAAATAAGAGACCTTCTTATCAAGGTAAACACCGAATTAGACACTACAATTATTATATCCAGTCATCTGCTATCAGAAATCGAAAAACTGGTGACCCACATAGCCATCATTAACCAAGGTCAGCTACTGTTCCAGGGTGAAATGCAAGAACTGAAGGCTCAATCATTACCTACACTGGTATTTGAAACCGATAATCCAGATCTCGTATCTGAAACTGCGCATACGTATCGTATTAATTGCGAGCAAGAAGGCCAATTGAACTATCTGTCAAATCACTCAAAAGAAATCATCGCAAACATGGTTAAAGACCTGGTGATAAAAGGAGTTTCTATCTACAGGGTAGACCAACAAGAAATTAGCCTAGAATCGATTTTTGTTAACCTAACTCAAAACAAAGCATGAAATTCATCGATAGTCTACACTGTGAAATATTAAAGATAAAAGGAAGTGCTTTGCTTTGGATTAGCATTGGTGGAAGTATGGTACTCGCAATGGTTTTCACATTACGATTCATCTATTTAGGACATTACTTAGACAGATGGGAAATAGGGGCTTCATGGGAGAGGCTTTTTCTGCAGAACATTCGCCCTTTCACAGGCTTTCTTCTTCCTATCGGAGTGATTCTTATCTGTAGTTTGATTACCCAAATTGAATACAAGAATAATAACTGGAAACAACTTCACACCACCCCTCAATCCTATACTACCATCTTTTTCTCAAAGTTTGTGTCTCTGCTTGTAGTAACGGTTATTGTCTTTTTCTTCTTCAATATAGC
>DIYR01000159.1 GCA_002429085.1 Flavobacteriales bacterium UBA6049 | reverse complement strand
CATCTAAACTAGAAGAAGCACTACATGGTTTACTAGGGTTAGCGTATCATGATGCAAATATTTTTGTACTAACAACAGCTACTAAAATTAGTCAACGATGCGCAGAACAATTGATTCGATTGGCACAAAAAAATAAGGTAATTGTATTTGACTTTTACGACCCATTAGACGACATGAATCTACCTGTTCCAGTTCCAGTAACGGATGGTGCGTATCAATACCTACATGAACCTCATAAGGAGTTCAAGCTTTCTAATCCGTTTATTCATTTGTTTAAGATGGGGGTGGGGCATGTTCAGATATCTACAGCTAAAACTACTAGTAGTCAGGTGCTTAATTGGCTGAAACAACAAAACGCTAGATAGTGAACAAAACATTGCCAATTATAGAACCAGAACTTTCGGGGTTAAGCCTTAGTGTAACAGCTATGTGGCTTATTGCTGCAGTTGTGGTTGTAGTAATTGTCATTATTGTAAGTAGCTTCTGGTATGTGAGAAAGAAAAATGCTTTTAGGAGAAAGGCATTGCAAGAATTGGAGTTGATTGATGTAAATCAAAACGGTGCTCTAACCCAAATCAACACTATTTTGAAATGGACTGCGCTTCAATCTTTCCCAAGAAAAGAGGTAGCAGCATTGTTTGGTGAAGAGTGGTTCAACTGGATGAATAGTAGGACTAAGAGTGGCTTTTTTTCAAGAGATCTTATTCAAGAAGTCAGTGCGAGATTGTACGCTAGTTCAACAGAAGATTGTGTTGAGGTTGTAGAACAGTTTAAATCGGCCTCGGCAGAATTCATTAGGCATCATGGAGTTTGAGTTTGCGTATCCATACGTATTCGCATTGCTGCCGGTGCCATTGTTGATGTACTGGCTATTACCATCCTATCGGAGAAGAAAATCTGCACTTCGCACGGCACATTATTTTGAGTTTGCTAAAACCCAGAAAGCTACCCAAGCTTCTAGTTGGATTGCAAATAGGGCTATTTGGCAATGGATTATAGGTGGATGTATGTGGGGCGCATTGATTGTAGCCTTGGCTCATCCACAATTGGCAAATCCACCAGAGAAAACAATTAAAACCGTTCGAAACTTCATGATTGCCGCTGATATTTCGTTCAGCATGAATCAAAAAGATTGGGTAGTAGGAGAGGAGCGATTCACTAGGTGGCAAGCCGTACGAGATTTAATGAAGGAGTTTGTGAGTGAACGAAAAAGCGATCAAATTGGACTTATCTTTTTTGGATCAAATGCTTTCTTGCAGGCCCCCTTAACGTCAGATTTGGCATACATTGATTGGGAGTTAGATCAGACCGAAGTGGGTATGGCTGGTCAAATGACGGGAATAGGAAATGCAATAGGCCTAGCCTTAGAAGTGTTAGATAGAGATTCGTTAGATCAAAAAGTGATTTTGTTGCTAACGGACGGTGTAGAAAGCGGATCAGATGTTACAGCTAGAGATGCTGCACAAATTGCCAAACAAGATTCAGTTAAAATATACACTATTGGTATAGGAGACCCTAGCGCAAAAAATGCTGATTTAGATGAGGTTACTTTACAATATGTAGCAGAGCAAACTGGTGGTAAGTATTTTAGAGCCGTTGATGCAGAAGCACTTTCTCAAGTCTATGAAGAATTAGATACCCTTGAACCAATTGAATTAGAAGAAGAGAAGTATCGAGAGGTAGAATCTTTGCATCGCTATCCGTTGTTAGTTGCCTTAGGATTGGGCTCAGTATTATTACTTCTTACACTTTTTGTAACTACTTGGAAACGAATGAATGGATAAGGTGTCAGAACATATTATGTCATTCAACTTGGAGCAATTCCATTGGATCAGTCCAACTTGGCTATGGGGTTTAATTCCTATTTGGATGGTTGGAGTGGTAATAGTATTGCTCGATAAAGAACAGAACAAGTGGCAGCAATACATTGCAGATCATTTAAAACGGCAAGTAATTCAGAAGGGAGAAAGCTGGAAAAACCAACTACCACTTTTGTTATACTTAATCCTAACATCAGTACTTATATTGGCTTTAGCCCAACCAACTTGGCAGCAAGAAAAATCACCTTCAATGAATATCTCTTCTCAAGCAATTCTTGCAATGGAGATTTCTCCAAGCATGTTAGAAGATGATTTAGAGCCTAATCGTTTAGAGCGAGCAAAATTGAAGGTGAATGATCTATTAGCATCTAATCCTGAAGTGAAAGTCGGCCTCCATGTTTTTGGTGGTTCACCTCATATAGTATTACCACCAACAAAAGACTATCACTTGATTACACATCATGTTAAGAGTTTTAAACCTAGTATGATGCCTGTTGAAGGCGAAGACTTAAGGTTGTATTTTAACTTGATTGCAGATACCATATTTCAACAGTATGAATCACCATCAACTTTAGTACTTATAACAGATTCATGGACATCAGAATCTGAGCTGGCTGTAAGTCAATTTGTTTCAAATTCGATTCATCAAGTAAAGGTGTTATTGGTTGCCGCTGATCAACATATTGCTTCAACTTCAAATGAACGTATTGAACTGATTCCAATTACTCTAGATACAACAGATGTAGCTCATATAGCTCATGAACTATGCGTTACAAAAACGTTCTTGAAAGATGGAGAAAAAGTAGAAGATCAGTGGGTAGATATGGGGTGGTTGTTGTTAATTCCAATCGTATTGTTTGCACTTGCGTTCTTTCGAAAAGGGTTTACCGTTTTACCAGTTGGAATCATTCTGATGAGTTTATTCTCTAGTTGCAGTTATGATAGTCCTGTAGCTCCATATCTATACGATCAGAACACGTTAGCTGAGGCTTATTATCAAGCAGGAAGATTCGAAGAAGTATTAACATATTCTAGTGATCCTCAGTTGCGAGCGGCTGCATATTACCAATTGGGTGACTATGGATCTGCAGCTCAATTGTATCAATTAGATTCTGCACAAAATGGGAGTTACAATTTTGCATTGGCGCTAACAAACATGGGTTATTATGATAGCGCACTGGCAATATTGAAAGATGCAGGTGTAGATTCATCGCAATTTCTGTTGGTGGCTAACTACATCGACTCAAATAGGATTGTGGTTTTAGATGAAAGTGAGGCTAAGGAGCAGCAAAAAACTGACGAACCATTAGAAGAGCGAAGAGCAAAAGGGAAAGATGAAGAACTAAGCAGTGATACTGAAACAGATGAGCTTCCTAAAGGTGGTAAACGTGTAACTGATGAAGTAGAATCTGAAGTGCACAAAGCAAAAGAAATGGAGTTTCCACCAGAAGAGACAGAGCAAGGACAAGAAATGGAACCTAAGAACATCCTGCTGCAAAAGTCTAGTTCAGATCCTTCTGAGTTTCTAAGGAAACGATTCAAACTTCAATACAAACGAAGAACAGAACAAGATGGCTAAGTGGTTTGTACATATCATAGTTGCCCTGTTGTGTACTTTACCATCAATGGTTCTAGCACAAAAAACTTGGGCTACTGTTCAAGCCAATAAACATTCGGTTTATCCAGGTGAACCAATTAGACTGTCGGTTATTGTTTATACATCTACTTGGTTTACAACGTCACCAAGATTTCAGAACTTATCTGTACCAAATGCTTTTGTAATCTCATTTAAGCGTACCATTTCTGGTATGCGTAAAGTAGGTGGCAAGCAATACGCCTCATTAGAATATACTTATCAGGTTTTTCCATATTCTTCTGGGGAACTAGAAGTTCCCTCGTTTAAAATTGATATTGAATCACCCTCAGAAGGAGATTATAAAGGAAAAGCAATCACTTTAGAAACGGAAAGTATTTCCATTAACGTAAAAGATATTCCTAAGGGTTGGCCTAAAGAATATGAGTGGTTTACTGCTCAGAACGTATTTGTAAACGACCAATGGAATACAAATGCAGATACATTAAAAGTAGGTGAGCTTTTAACACGTACAATTAGCTTAAATGCTAAGGGAACGATGCCGAATTTTATTCCTTCTGTAAAGTTAGAAGGTGGTTCTGGCTATAGAGTTTATCAGCAACAAACAAAACAACTTGATACACGTACCAATCAGCAAGCTAATGGAAAACGGATAGAAGAGTGGTTGTATTTATTCGAACAACCTGGTCAGTATGAAATTCCAGCTTATCAAATGCATTGGTTTAGTCCAGTTCAGCAAAAGATAATGAGCAAAAGCTCAAAATCGCACCGAGTTGTGGTTATCCCAAATGATGAGTTGAATATTCTTCAGACACGCATAGATAGTCTATCATCTATGCATGAAACAGACAGAGTTGAAGGTGTTGAAGAAGAAATACCATGGGAGACTTATTTAAAATGGCTTATAGCTCTGCTAATAGGGTATGTAGTAACAAGAGTAATCGTTACGCTGGTTAAACGATTGACAAGCCGTATCCTAAAAGTTTACAATAGTCCAGTTAATCAAAAGAAGCGAGTAAAGCGTAAACTTATTCATTCCAAATCTCAAGGATTCGAATTTTTACATGAGTTCCTAGCTTTTTGTTTAGAGTTTGAGAAGGTGCCTGCTAGTGAAGTAGAAAAAATAGTGTCTAGCAAATCTAGTTGGCAAAAACTTCAGCGAAATAAGTCACTTACTATTTCAGAACGAAGAGAATTGTTAGCATGTATCGATTTGCATGGACGTAGCTCGCAGTTGAATTACCTTACAATCAACTAGTACGAGAATGAAATGTTCTTATTTTTTTTGATACAACTGTTTATAAAGAGTTAACGTCTAGTTACTAATTTGTAGATTAGTAGCATATCGAAAACTTAATGCCATGAGTCAATTTTTATCAAACCACCTAACCAAGGTGTTCATTTTTAGTTTGACATTAATTTGTCATTCTTCTTTTGCACAACTTCAAATTACAAATAATGCCCCCTATAATACAGCTGATTACTTAATTAATAATGTTTTTGCCGATGGCTCAGTTACAATTTCAAATTTAACTGTATTTGGTCAACCTGAACAATATGGTTATTTCTCCCACGGCATGGCTGGAGTAGGTATTGATAGTGGTCTAGTTCTTAGTACTTGGCACTTAAATGAAGTTTCACCTAGTTTCACAAACCCTGGTTGGGGATTTCCTGCACCCAATAATGTAGGTAATACGGCTGGAATAAATTTTGGATTTCCTTGGATGGGCAATGCCGGATCTAATGACCTACTATCCGTATCTGCATCAGTTCCAGGATTATTAGGAGCATCTTTTTTACCAGCATCTGATGTGAATTCTGTTTGTGCAATTTCTTTTGATTTTGTTCCAACCCAAGATACGATGGCGTTTAGTTTTGTATTTGCAAGCGAAGAATGGGACTCTATTGGAGTTAACTATTCTTGTTCTGAGTATAATGATGTTTTCGGTTTTTTTGTTAGTGGGCCAGGTATTACAGGTACATTTAGTTCTCCTCCGGGTTTTAGCCCAGGAGCTAACGTGGCATTTGTTCCAGGGACGAATATTCCTATTTCAATTAGTTCGATTACTCGTTCTACAGTGCTAGGATCTTGTACTCAACCGTATAATTCGCAGTATTTTGTGGATGGTGATGTAGGTGGGATGGATTTAGCTGGAAGAACAACAAAAATTGATGTGGAATTTTTGGTGCAAGCATGTGAGACATACCATTTCACCATGGCTATAGGAAACGCAGGAGATGTAGGGCTACAATCAGCCGTATTTATGGAAGGCGGCTCTTTTGGTGGTACTCAACCATTTTCGGCAAATATTGAACCTGTTATTAATACAATAGGTGGTGATAGCGTTATATACGAAGGTTGTGCAGGAATCGATTTCTTTTTGAGAAGATCTGATACCTCAACATCCGATACGATTCCAATTATTTTTCAAGGTACTGCTACTCCGGGTGTTGATACAGATCCAATTCCAGGAAGTATCATATTCCCGCAAGGGCAAGATACGTTGGGCTTTACTTTCAATATACCAGATGATGGAGTTGTAGAAGGGCCTGAAACATTAATTATCATCATTGATGATTCCACATTGTTAAATCAATCATGTGGAAGTTTTGAAGGCGATACCCTTGTTTTAGAAATTAGAGATGCGGTTCCATTTACAACAGATGGAAGTGTTGATACCATTATGTGTACAGATACAGATCCATTAATCGGTGTTGGAACTACAAGTGGAATAGGACCATTTACCTATCAATGGAGTACAGGTCAGTCAACTGACTCATTTACGGTGCCTGCACCAACAGGAATGCTTACAGAGTACGTTGTAACTGTTACTGATGCTTGCGGTTTATTCACCGAAATAGATACAGCACAGGTATATGTGATAAATCCAAACGTTCAAATTAATGCGGATAGTGTTGTATTAGAGTGTGATGATATTGGAGGAACTGTACATGTAAGTATCATAGACTCTATGCCAGGTTTACAATACAATTGGAGTAATGGTGTAGCATCACAATCATTCTTTCAAACAAATCCATATACAACAACGAGTTATATTGTTACAGTAACTCAGGCTTGTGCTGGAATAAGTTTGATAGATACTTTCACTATCGTAGTAAATAATGCTCCAATTATAATGGGGACAGAAGATGATACACTAGCGTGTGTTGGAGATACAATTGAGTTGGCATCACATCCAAATTACTATACAAATGGGATGACTTTTGAGTGGAGTAATGGTTCAACAGATACAAGCCAACTGGTAGTACCAACTACAGTTCCATTTACGTATTATATTTCTGCTACGGATGCATGTGGAGACTCAACAACGGTAGATTCAATTACAATATTCCCTAAACAGTACAATCCAATTCAAATTTTTGTAGATAACGATACCATAAATTGTAAGGGAGATTCCTTCCTATTAGGGCCTCCGGTAATAGTTGGCGGTTCAGGCGACTTTAGAATGACTTGGAGAAACTGGTTAAACACTGTAGATTCAATAACTGGCTTTACAAACAATACAAAAACATTCACCTTACAAGTTGAAGATAGATGTACAGCAGATACTGTTTCGACAACGGCTAAAGCGGTTGTACGTGTGCACCCGGCTATAACTATTCTTCCAATTGATACAGTAATTTGCGCTTATCCTAGAGAAACGTTAAGATTAACAGCTAATGCAGATGGGGGCTACGGAAATCTAAGTTATCTATGGAGCGATAGCACCGTTGGAAGTACGCTATCTATTCCTATGGACGATGGAGGGCAGTATCGAGTAACAGTAACAGATTTGTGTGGAGATCAAGTAATTCAAAATACGGCAATTACGTATAATAGAGTTCCAGAAACTAATATAGAAAGGAGCTATCGTTACTTTAGAGATACTGAGTGGACAGATGTTCAAAATCAAGATGTTTTGATTGAAGAGCAGGCTCCAGTATCTATTATATTTAGACCAAATGGAGCTCTGGTACCACCTGATACAGTATTCTGGGATCTATGGTTAAATGGAAATGTATCAAATGCTAATGAAGGATGGCCATTGCTTTCGAACAACCCAGTTGAAGAATTTTTGTACGGTAAAGAGGATGAATATGAAGTACGTTTAGTAGTTAAGACACCTGAAGGGTGTGTTGATACTAATTATGCATCGCATAAAACTATCATAGTAGAGAATCCACCGAACGTGTTTAGTCCAAATGGCGATGGTGTAAATGACGTCTTTTATTTGAAAGGTATTGAAGGATTAAGAGATTTCAAGTGTGAGATTTACAATCGTTGGGGATTAAAGGTTTATGAATGGACAGATCCTTATCAAGGATGGGATGGATCTGGAAGTGAAGATGGAACCTATTTTTATGTTGTTACCGGAAAACGTGGCAATGGACAAGACTATGTTGACAAGGGTACAGTAACGTTATTTAATGGCCAATAGCCTATAAGTCGTCTATGAGAAAAAAGCCTCGGGGTATCCCCGAGGCTTTTTTTATGCTAGTTAGAGGAAAGAGTTACTTTTTGAATTAACTCTTGTTTCGAATAGTATTTTCCTTTGAAAATTACTCCTTCAATTGATTGCGTGTTTTCAATGTTTTCTAATGGATTTTGATTAAGTAAAATCATATCTGATTTAGATCCAATTTTCAGCGTTCCCCATTCATTTTGAGTGCCATTTACAACAGATAAATTGTAGCAAGAAGCTTTTAAGATGTCATACGCTGAAATACCAGCTTCTGAGTAATGAATCATTTCTGTGTGCATCCCAAAACCAGGTATACCATAAATTCCAGATGCATCAGGACTTACTAAAAGGTTTCCACCCTGTTTATAAATGTAACTCAGGTACTTGAGTCGGTTAGAGAATCGTTTTTTACTATTCTCTCTGTCTTTAATTCTCTTGTTCTCATCAGTTTTACCATAGTAGGTGCTTATATCTTTTTCCCAAGCAGAGATAGTTACTTCAGGTATAAGATCAACTCCATCTCTTTTTCTAAGACTATCTTCAATTACTTGCCCAGTATAATACCAATCTAGCGTTGGGCAGTGGTAGATGTTACTTGAAATGGTATTGTCAATTGCAAGATTTATGGAGTCAATGTTAGGCAGATTAAAGAAGCCCCCTAAATGTTCTATACTCTGATAAACCTCCGAATCACAAACATCAAAAACTCCAATATTTCTAGGACAATGGCCAGATATGTAGAAATTGTTTCTAATTGCTGCTTGCGTTAATAGGTTAAAACTCTCTTGATCTTTGATAGATAATAGTTTAACAAAGTCAAAGCCAAGTGATTTATAGTTACTCAATAGTTGATTTGCTGATGTCTCTGTTAAACTGTCTCGGCTAGTGATAGGTGGACTTGAAAGCAATAACCTAGGGGTGAATTCAGTTGATTGATCTATTTCTAAATGCCAATATTCACCTCGCATGGAACGGAGGGTAGTTACACCATTGGCTAGATTCATAAGAAAGTAATTCTCAAGATTTTCTTTTTCTGGAAAATGACAATGAGCATCAGCAAAAGAAGGAGTGATGTACTTCCCTCTACCATCAATAACTCCACTGTTATAGGTTGTAGAGTCTTTCTCACTGTGCGACCTTATTGCCATGATAACACCATTTTCAACTACTACATCTTTATGTTCGAGAACTTGATTGATGTGTAAAGGAATTACGGTAACATCTTTGATTAGTAAACGATTGTTTTGACTGAATAAATTAGGTGCTATTAGCAATGAAAGAATGATAGATGCAAATCGGATCATATAGATTGTAGTTATGAAGTGCTAAAAAGTACTTCTGATTTGCATCTAAAAATGAGTAAAAGACTGGTCGGATAAATACCTTGCTTCTACTTTAACAGATTGTTACAATTATCAGTTTAGATAAACTGAAAGGTTCCATTCTAGGAAAATGTGTGATTCTTAATTAGAAGATCAATCATCACTTTACTCTGGTGAGTTCGAGTGAACCACAAAGTAATTGGGGTTTGTATTGAGAACAGAAAGCGTACTATATCTTCTTCTTTATACAATCCTTACGCTGCTTGAATTACTCCTTTAGCCTTGTACAGGCTAAATATCTTTCTTGAAAAGGAAAACAAATACAGATCGAATTGAGAATAAACTTGTCAAAAGAAAAAGCCTTGGGACACCCAAGGCTTTTTTCATTACTTAAAGAAGTACGCTACACGCTCTTGGTCATCAGGTCTTCCTATGATGTTATTGATGTAATCTTCTTGTTTTACTAGTTTCCCTTTTTTGATATACCCAGTGCCTTTTGGCATACATGCTCCCCAAGAACCAGATTGTTTACAATCATCCAACGATTCAAGCTTAACAGCTGTATGGTTACCAGTTATTATGATACAGCCTTTGTATTCTTTTGCAATTTCGAATACCTCGTTAATGTTAGCCTTAGAAAATGAAACTGTCTTATTGGCCTGAGCGGCTGCTACTGCTTGTAAATAAGCCAAGGGTTTATTTGTGTCTAGTTGTTCTAAACTAGATGGGTCTGAAATGAAATCTTTTGCAATAGTTCCCGATTGGTTTTTTGTGGAAGGAGATGAACAAGATACAATAGCAAGAATACTTGCTACGAATAGATAGTTTTTCATGACTATATGAAGAGTTTAGTTAATTATTGGGCATAGATACTACAATGAGCTTAATTCCCATTGTAAATTTTGGATAGCCTTCTCTTCTTTTTGATTTTGAAATGTAGGAGTCAAATACACATGTTCTCTTGATAAGAAATGATGTAATACTTTCTTACGTCCTTTTCGATATAGAAATGAAGGAATCAACTTGTATTCTTTTCGAATTTGCTCACAGTATGTTTGGTAGACATCTAAAGGTTCACCTAGAATCCCTAAATCAAAATCGATTAGAAAAGCTGCATCAGAATTGGTTTTAGCATCATGATGCTTTGTAGCTATTATGAGTTCCTCGACTAAAGAAATAGAATCTGTCTCAACACCAATCTGTTCTAATCTTGCTTTCGCAATTGACGCACTTTTTTCTTCATTATCAGACTTGGTAGAACGATAAACAATGTCATGATAGAAAATGGCAAACAAGACTTCGTTTGGATAAGAAAGTTGTTGCTTATACTCGTTAAAGAATTCGATCATGTAGTGTAAGTGCTTCAAATTATGATAGAAGCGCTGCTTACTTGAGTAGGAAGATTCAATCTCGTTCCAAAAACGGTCAGCAACATGTTGATCTTGTGTATAGAGGGCGATTAACCTGATGAAAGAAGATCTTACATTAACCATTGGTATATGTAAATGATAGTTAATAGGAAAAAGAGTATAGCATGTGGTAACAATACATGGCGCCAAAACAGAATTTCTACGAACCTTTTTGTACCTCCTTCACGAAAAGATTCGCTCCAATTCTTGGCAATCTGTAATGGTTCAACTTCGGAGATTTCTCCTCGCATGTATCTTTCTATTTCACGAATGCGCTTGTAGTTTGCATATTGAAAAGCTTTCCATGAACCATCAATCATCCAGAACATAAAACTAGCAAGAGCAGCAAAAAGTAATACAATGTCATTGTGATGAAGAGCACTTGACCCAGCAACTGTCACCGCCAAAGTTACACTCCATGCTTTAATTGTTAGAGACTTATTATCGAACTGATCTATCTGCGATTGAAGATGGAAATACTCCTTTTCTATCAGCTGATTATTAAGATTGGATTCAGACATGGCTAATTGTTCTTCTACACGAAGTAAATGAAAGTGGACAGATAGAATAATGAAATTTTTAAAATCACAATCTTAAAACCAACTTAAAATGGCATTATTTTCGTTTTACCATATATATGAAGTACCTCTTTTTCATATTCTGTAGCTTTTTATTGACTTTTTCTGCAGTAGGACAAGGTCAAGAACAAATTGTTCGCGCTACGATTAGTGGTGGAGATACTTTGGTGCAAGCTCAGTTAATCCCGCATAATGTGGTTGGGAAACGAAAATTTAAAAGTCAGCGAGAGGAACGTAAATACTACAAACTTCAAAAAAAAGTAGTCAAGGTTTATCCTTACGCAAAGCTTGCATCGCAAAAGTTAGAGCTTTATGCCGCTGAACTAGAAGGAGTAGAAAGTAGAAAGGCAGAGAAGAAGTTCTACAAGAAGATAGAAAAGGAATTGAAGGCGGAGTACGAGGGTGAGTTGCGTAGACTAACTGTTACAGAAGGAGCAATTTTAATCAAACTGATAGATAGAGAAACAGGAAACTCAAGTTATGCTCTAGTTCAGGATTTCCGAGGAGACATCACTGCGTTTTTTTGGCAAGGACTGGCCAAAATGTTTGGTCAGAATCTAAAAAACGAATATGATCCTAACGGTGAAGATAAAGAGATTGAACAGATCGTTCGTTTAATAGAAGTGGGAGCCATCCCACTTCTATAAAATTATTTTCGTTCAAAGCTGATCTTACTTCCCTTCTCAATTCCATACTGATCACAGAAGCCAGCAATTACTTCTACTACATATTGTGCATCTCCTTCGGAAGGAAGTGATTGAGTAGAGTAGGGCTGTGTGTTCTTTTGGATAGAGACCACTTCCATATTGGCTTTTACATAGATGATATCAAGCGAAATATGTGTGTTTTTCATCCAGAACGATTGTGGACGTTCCTGATCAAAAATGAAGATCATAGCTTGTTGATCAGTCATTGATCTCCGGTCCATTAAGCCACGAGCACGTTCGTAATCATTATCAGCTATTTCCAGTGCTACCTGACGAATGGTATCACCATCTGGTGCCAAAAACCACAATTGACCTTCTTGTGTGAATGGAATTTCAGTAGACTTATTGGTTACAGAGGTGCTTTCAATTTTGCCACCCTTTGGTTTGTTAGAAGTAAATAGGGGTTGAAGCACAAAAAGAAAAATGAGCAATCCTCCACCAATAATAGCTCCAATGCTTAAAAATCGTTTGTTTCTCATGAATCAAGACTATTGTTGATCAGTTTCTTTAGGTTCTGGGGCAGGGTATAAGTTGTTTTCCAGTACAATATCAGCTAATCTTCCAGTTGGGTCAATCTCTATGGAAGAAATCTTTTTAGTTGGATAGTTTACTTCAAACGAGTATGTAGGGTTTGTCCATTGCCATGCCTTCAGCTTATTCCAGCTTGTAGCTTCAGCAGACTTATTGCCCAACATCATTTGTAGTGGGATATTGTACCAATGTGTTTCCCCGTTTTTAAGTGTAACCTTTACATCTATTGGCATCGGATGAGTACCAAGATTAGCTAGAGTAACCGTGGTCTTAACCTTACCGGCAATAACTGTGTCAATAGCATAATCGATGTGCTTGGTAGTATTTACCCAATGCTCAAAATACCAGTCCAGTTCTAAATCAGAACTTAACTCCATCACACGTAAGAAGTCTGCTGGTTTAGGATGCTTAAATTTCCAGGTTTCAAAGTAGTTAAGCATTCCTTCGGCAAAAGCCTCTTCACCCATGATGTATTCTAACTGCGCTAGGGTAATTGCACCCTTTACGTAGCTGTTTATGCTGTAAGCAGAATTCACTGCATAAAAATCTGCAGGAGTAGTTAATGGCTCTTCCCATGGTTGCTGAGCGTAATAACGGTATGTTTTGTAGCTCTTCTCTAGTGGATTCACAGCTTGATGGTTGTATAAACTATCCAACACAATATCTTCCGCATAAGAGGTAAATCCTTCATCCATCCATGGGTAACGGAATTCATCCGTACCTAGAATACCGTAATACCAATTGTGAAAAGCTTCATGTGCAATTAGCCCTACTTTACCATCACGTTTCCCATGACCAACAATCATTGTGCACATTGGATATTCCATACCTCCATCACCACCTTGAATAACAGAAAATTGCTCGTATGGATACTTTCCAAATTTTGCACTCATAATTTCAAATAAGCGCTTAACATCAGGCTGAATATCTTTCCATTGTTGCGCTAGAGTATCTGTTTGATAATAAAAATGAAGCGTGGTAATTCCAGGTACATCAATACTGTCATGCTGATAATTTGGATCTGCAGCCCATGCAAAATCATGCACATTATCGGCTTTAAAATTCCAAGTGTTTGTATTGTTATAGGTGGCATGTTTAGTATGTGTACCTGTTCCAGCAATAACATAGTCTTTATCCATAGTGATGGTAACATCATATGAACCATAAACCCCGTAAAACTCTCTCCCTACATATTGATTCGGATGCCAACCATCTTTATCGTATTCAGCCATTTTAGGGTACCACTGGGTCATGGTATAATCAATGCCCTCTTTATTGTCTCTACCAGATCGTCTAATTTGTAATGGGACTTGACCTTTAAATTTGAAATCGAAAACAGCCATTTCTCCTGGAGCAATTGGTTCTGGTAAAACTAATTTCATTATGGTACCAGAAATGGTGAAGTGGCAACTCATTCCATTCACCTGTAAATCTTCAATCTCATGATATCCAATCTCATCTTTAGATAGTTTGGATATACGGTCCATTACGCGTCTATCCGGATCTGCAATGTTCAATGATCTTACATCCATCATACTATTGGGTTGAAAAGCATTGAAATACAAATGGATGTATGCTTTATGCAGTGTGTCTGGTGAGTTGTTGGTGTATTCAATACGCTCTAGACCTTTAAATTGATGGTTAGTATGGTCTAACGTGATATCTATATCGTAATTAACGTGTTGCTGCCAATAACCCGATTGAGCCATTGCTAAAGAGGATATTCCTGCGAACAACGCTGCAAGTGTATGCTTCATGAATTTGGTTTTGTGCAAAAAAAGCTTTTTTGCTGTGATTGTCAATTCTCAAATCAATGAGCGTACCAGAATCTAGGTTTACGGTTTTTTAACCGTAGTTTTTTTCGGTTTTTTTGGAACCGGATCGTACCCATGTCCACCCCAAGGATGGCAAGAAGAAATACGTTTTGCTGCTAACCAACTTCCTTTAATTGGCCCCCATTCTTTAATTGCTTCAATGGTGTAGTGACTACAAGTTGGGTTATATCTACAAGAAGGACCTAGAAATGGAGAAATTGCTACTTGATAGAATCGAACAAGAAGAATTAGAATCTGTTCAATAAGCCACTTCATTTAACCAGCAAAATCTTTGTACAATAAACTGGGTTGAATACCCTCGTTATTCTGATACTTTCCAGACTTATATAAATCGTAATCTCCTTCTATTGAGTGATAGAAGATCTGACAGATTTCAACATTTGGATAAATACGAATAGGTTGAACACAGAAAATTTCAAGCGTCCAAAAACCGTTGAATCCTACATCTCCGAATCCAGCTGTTACGTGAATGAACAATCCTAAACGACCAATACTGGATCTTCCTTCAAGCATTGGAACATATTTATCAGTAAAGGTTTTTTCTACCGTTCTTCCTAAATATAACTTATTAGGTTCTAGCAATAGACCTTCTTCTGGAATAATGAGTTTTGATGTTGGGTTCGGCACACGCATGTCTAAAACATCTTTATCATACGTCATCAACTCATTGTGCAATCGTAAGTTATAACTGTTGGGATTCAGTTGCTCTTTCGTAAATGGAGATATGTGAATTCCTTTATTTAATTGAGCTTCTATTTCTTTACCCGATAAGATCATTGTTCTTGCACTTTCGATTGAAGGCGCAAATCTACATAAATAGGCAGATGGTCAGAATAACCACCATTGTGTTTCATGCCAATATAGGTTCTGAATGGTTTAGTACCTAAATGTGTGCCATCGTCTTCCACTAAAAAATCTGGCTTAAAAATGTGTCCTTGAAAATCAAATAAATGTGTTGTATTAGTAGAATAGAATAGAGGTTTTGACACAATAATATGATCTAAAACTCCCCACTCACCTTGATACTTATGGGTTCCCTCTTTTCCCATTTTTGCATGCATCAGATTTATCAAATCTTGATTAGAGGTGTTATTTGTATCTGGTTTTGCATTGAGAACCTCTTTTACACTTGGATCGATAGGTTCATCATTCAAATCACCCATAATAAGAATGTTTGCATTTGGCTGCAATTGATAAATAGAATCACAAGCTTGCTTTACAATTTCAGCAGCTTTGGCACGCTTTGGAATTGTAGCTAATTCTCCTCCATATCTAGATGGCCAGTGGTTATAAAATACATGAATAGTATCTTTATTCGGAAGCTGTGCAGAGACCTGAAGAATATCTCGAGTGGGTCTAGAATTAGGTCCAAAGCTTACGGTAATATATCGAACATTGAGCATACTGATTTTATCAGTACGATAAATAAGAGCAACGTCAATACCTCTTTTATATGGTGATTCTTGGTGAACTATTCCATACTTGTTTTGAGAAAGTGTTGATTTGTTAATCAAGTCTTCCAGTACTTTTTTGTGCTCAACCTCGCAAAACCCAATCATTTCAACAGCCTCCCAGCCACCTAGAGCCGTTATAGCTTTGCCCATACGTTGTAGTTTTTCATTGTACTTCTTAAAACTCCAGTGGTTATCACCATATGGAGTAAAAGAGTCATCTCTGGTAAGTGAATCATCAGCAGGAAAAAAGAGATTTTCCATATTCCAAAACGCGATGCGTACGGCTTCTTTACCTCTAAAATTGTCGCGCATTTCTTGAGCTTGTAAAGAAGAAAAAGTTCCTGCAACAAGCATTACCAATACTAGCCATTGAGTCATGTGGTCAAAAATGAAGAATTACAATTGGAATTTTTCAAGTTGGATATTAATTATTTGATAAACCAAACAAAAAAGCCCTTTACTGAACGTAAAGGGCTTTGTATTCGTGAGTGAATAAAACTATTTCTCAGAAACTTCATGATTATACACATGAACATCTCTCTGAGGGAATGGAATTCCAATTCCAGCTTCGTCAAGTCTTAATTTAACTTGCTCGTGAATGTTGAAGTAAACATCCCAGTAGTCTTCTGTTTTAACCCAAGGGCGAACAACAAAGTTTACACTATTATCAGCTAATTCAGATACAGCAACAGTTCTCGCAGGTTCCGCAAGAACTCTTCCATCTTTGTCTAAAATGTCATTAAATATTTCTTTTGCTTTCTTCAAATCAGCGTTGTAAGCAATACCAAATACCATATCTACACGAAGCGTATCTTCAGCAGAATAATTAGTAAGACTTCCATTACTAAGGATACCATTAGGTATAATGATCACTCTGTTTTGAAGCGTTTTAAGGATAGTTACGAATATTTGAATTTCCTCAACAACACCTAAGTGACCACCAGCTTCAATTAAATCGCCTACTTTAAAAGGTTTGAAAATTAGCAGTAAAACACCACCAGCAAAATTCGCTAAGGTTCCTTGTAGTGCTAAACCAATTGCTAGACCAGCAGCTCCTAAAATAGCTACAAAAGAAGTGGTTTCTATTCCAACCATACCGGCAACAGAAACTACTAGAAGTGCTTTTAGAGTCCAGTTTAATAAATTGGTAAGAAAAGGACGAAGAGTTTCATCAACGTTTCTCTTCTCCATTAGCTTTTTCAACATTTTGGTAAATGCATTCACAACTCTTAGTCCAACCAAAAGGACTACAATGGCTAAAAGCACATTTGGTCCATGTTCCATTAAGAGATCCATGGCCATTTGACCATACTCAGACATACTGTTTGTGGCCATTTCCATTTGTTCATTCATATTTAGTTCAGTTTTTGGGTTTTCATTACGAATTTAAACGCTGTTTACAATTGAGAGCGTATTATTTCAAATTGTTTAAAAAATGATTGGGTTAGCCTAGGAATAGGACAAAAATATGGTTGTAGTTTAGTCTAAACTCAAAAACTATTTAAAACCAACTTGTAATGAAGAATTTTTTAGTAGCGTTAGTGTTGAGCATTAGTGGATTAACGGCAATGGCTCAAGCTGGTGGCTTGGATGGGAAATGGTTAAACTACATGGTAGAAACCGAAAGAAGAGCAATTTTTCAAGAGGGTATGTTATTGACAGACTCTAATAAAGATGCTTTTTGGGTATTATATGATGAATATGAAGCTGAACTTGAAGAGAATCGTAAGAAAAGTATGCAGTATTTGAAAAACTATGCAGAGCAGTACGAATCGATGACAGATGAACAGGCGACAGACCTAACAAAGCAAGCTCAAGCAAATACAGCAAGTAGATTAAAACTACAGAAGAAGTATTTCGCAAAAATGAATAAAGTGCTTGGAGGAAAAATAGCAAGTAGATTTGTTCAGATTGATAATGCAATCTATATGCTGTTATCTCTACAAATTATGGATGAGATTCCGATGATAGGAGATTATAATTAAATCAATACTTGATTAAGATGAA
>DIYR01000035.1 GCA_002429085.1 Flavobacteriales bacterium UBA6049 | reverse complement strand
TTTCTCTAATACAACTTTCGATTGCTGAGACAATAAAGCACACCAATGAACAACGTGTTTTTTACTTCTTACTGGCTTCAAGTGATTGATACCATCATCGGCTACAATTGTTCCGCCCACTCTATCTCCACGCTGTAAAGTGGTAAAAGCAATCATGGCTCCTAGTTCTGCAACTTGTGTACTCTTTAGGGTACCTTGGCTAGCAAAACACATATCTGTACATTGATCTGCTATGATATATGTTGGCCTCTCTTTTTCTTCTGAGTATACTCTAGTATGTGGTTTCTGTGTTCTAGCTGTTACTTTCCAATCAATTAACCGAACGTCATCTCCTCTGGTGTATTGACGTACTTCTTCAAAATCTAGTCCTCTTCCTTTGAATATGGAAGCATGATTCCCCATTAAGTGGGTATGTACACGTTTTTTGGTTTGACTTGCTGGCCTTGCAATACGCCCACCAAGTTCAATTAGTTCCTCAACAGAAACCCACAACTTTATATCTGAAGAAGCCTTACTCATTAGGCTATTGCAACCAATTTCACTAATTCATCTATTACTTGATCTTGTTGGATACGTTTTGCATTTGCCTCATAGCTCAACGCAATACGGTGTCGTAAGACATCATAAACTACTTCATGAATATCACTTGGTTGAACATGGTCTCTTTGATTGAACCATGCTACAACTCTAGCACATTTTTCCAACGCTATTGTTCCTCTTGGGCTGGCTCCAACTTCGATGAAACTAGCTACTTCTTCGCTATACTTTTCGGGAAAACGAGTGGCATCAATTAAAGCTACAATGTAGTTCAGCATGCTATCTGAAACAGATACTGTATCAATCTCTTTTCTAGCATCAAAAACAACTTGTGGATCAATAGAATCTATTGAAGATTGTTCCTTCGATTTGCCCTCGCTACGAACCAACTTCAGAACTTCCTTTTCAGCATCATTAGAAGGGTAATTGATCAATGCTTTCATCAAGAAACGATCTAGTTGGGCTTCTGGTAATGGATAAGTTCCTTCTTGCTCCACTGGATTTTGAGTGGCCATTACTAAAAACAATGGCTCCATTGGATACGTTTTTCCAGCTACAGTTACTTGGCGTTCTTCCATTGCTTCTAGCAGTGCTGCTTGAACTTTAGCAGGAGCGCGGTTAATCTCATCTGCTAAAACTAAGTTGGCAAATATGGGACCTTGTTCAAATACAAATGGGTTATCCTTTCTTTCTGGTTGATAGACCTCTGTACCAGTAATATCTGATGGCAACAAGTCTGGTGTAAACTGTATTCTGCTAAGCGAGCAAGCTAAGTTATCGGCCAAACTCTTAATAGCCCTTGTTTTTGCTAGCCCAGGCAATCCTTCTAACAACAAGTTACCATCTGCCAATAACGTAATCAACAATCTTCTTACAACCGATTCTTGTCCTAAAATGCGTGAGTTAATACTTGCCTCAAGCTCTTGAATGGTTTTATAGGATTGATTTTCCATGTAGTTGAACTGTAAAAGAAAAGAGCCTAATTTCCACTAGACTCCTTTTAAAAGGTGTTTACTTATTTTGATGCTCCTGCCCCTTCAGATAAAATCTTTTTCACTTCTTCCATAGAGAAGCTAGGTGCCATTTGTCTTGGAGGATATTCTTTAAATGTTTCTAAAAAATTCCCAACATATTGTTGAGCTGGTAAAAACAAATAAAGGTGATCTAGCAACCAATCATAGTACGTATTGGATGTTAACTGTGATCGCTCATAAGGGTCTCTTCTAAGGTTGAATAAAAGAGGGACTCTCAACGGAGTAAACGGATTAGCCCATGTAGCAAATGTTGTTTCTTGACGTTGCTCCATGAAAATGAATTTCCAATCGTTGTATCGAAGTGCTGTTAGTTCGCCATCATCATTAAAATAGAAAACCTCACTCCTAGGAGATGGAGTATTCACCGGATCTTTCAAATGGTCAATCATGTTGTATCCATCTAAGTGGATTTTATAATCGCGTCCAAGTGCTTTAGATGTATATCCATCTAATAAGTCTTCTTTAATGTCATCTTTACCAGCTGCCGCCAAGAAGGTTGGCAACCAATCCATGTGATGCATAATTTGGTTACTCACAGAACCTGGTTTAGTTACTCCTGGCCAACGAACCATTGCAGGAACTCTCCAACCACCTTCCCAGTTCGTATTCTTCTCTCCTCTGAAAGGAGTTGCTCCTGCATCAGGCCATGAATTCAAATGTGGTCCATTATCAGTTGAATACAATACAATGGTATTATCAGCAATTCCTAGCTCATCTAATAAATCCAAGAATTCACCAATGTGCATGTCGTGCTCTACCATCCCATCAGAATATTCATTTTGACCAGAGATGCCTTTATGTTCTTCTTTTACGTGCGTTCTAAAGTGCATTCGCGTTCCATTCCACCATACAAACCATGGGTTATCGGCTTCATGTTGACGCTTGATGAAATCTTTTGCCGCAGCAACCGTTTCATCATCAATGCTTTCCATGCGCTTTTTAGTTAATGGCCCTGTATCTTGAATTGGTCCATCAGCAGAAGATTTGATAACGCCTCTTGGTCCATAGGCCTCTTGAAATGTTCTTCCATCTGGCAACGTCAAATCAGTTGGATAATCTCTATTCTCAGGCTCTTCTTCCGCATTCAAATGATACAGATTACCTAAGAACTCATCAAAACCATGATTTGTAGGTAAATGTTCGTCCTTGTCTCCTAAGTGGTTCTTCCCAAATTGAGCTGTAGCATATCCTTGATCTTTCAATAATCCAGCTATTGTTGGATCTTCTACTTTCATACCAAGATCAAACCCTGGCATTCCTACCTTAGAAAGACCTGTTCTGAATACACTCTGTCCCATGATAAATGAAGAACGACCAGCGGTACATGATTGCTCGCCATAATAATCAGTAAACATCAACCCTTCATTAGCAATACGATCAATGTTTGGGGTATGATACCCCATCATTCCTCTGGTGTAGGCACTGATATTACTTTGACCAATATCGTCTCCCCAGATAACTAGGATATTGGGTTGTTTCTGCTTTTGAGCAAAGCTGGAAGCTGCGAAAAAAACGCAGCTTACCAGCATTGAAAACTTTTTAAGTTCTTTCATAGGCGACATATCTACCTTAGTTTCTTGATGGTGTTTTCATCTTGTTCACCACTTCGTCAATACCTAGTGAGCTACCAGCTACAGGTGGAAAATCTTTGAATGTTCCTAAGAAATTCGCTACAATATCTTGAGCAGGAACAAACAACCACATGTTATCTGCGTACCAACGGATATATAAAGCGGACTCAAAAGATACCTCATAAGGATCTGCTCTTAAGTTGATTGCAATTGGCCAAGATGGTGTTTTTCTATATGCCTCGTTGATAGCACCTTCCATAATGGTAAAGTGTAACTTCCAGTCTTGGTAACGAATGGCATTTAAATTCCCTCCAGCATCGAAGTAAAAAATCTCTTTACGTGGCGCTTCTTCTGTATCACCTTTCCAGAATGGCATCATATTGTACCCATCTAAGTGAATTTTAAAGTTCTTAGGACCAGCTTGGTATCCTTTCAACAATCTCTCTTTTACATCTGGAACACCAGCAGCAGCCAATAATGTTGGCATCATATCTTCATGAGAGTAAATGTTGTTATCAATGGTTCCTGGCTCAATTACACCAGGCCATCGAATAGCACATGGCACACGGAAACCACCTTCCCAAGTAGTTCCTTTTTCTCCTGCAAATGGTGTAGTACCTCCATCAGGCCAAGTGAACTTCTCAGCACCATTATCAGTAGAATACATGATGATGGTATTGTCAATAATTCCAAGCTCTTCTAACTTATCAAGTACACGACCAATTTCTTTATCGTGCTCAACCATTCCATCTGCGTACAAACCAATTCCAGTAACACCTTGAGACTCTTCTTTTAAGTGAGTCCAAACGTGCATTCTGGTTGCGCTTAGCCAAACAAAGAATGGGTTTCCTTCGTTGTGAGCTTTCTCTATAAATTCAATAGCTGCATTGGTAAACTCTCTATCTACAGTTTCCATACGCTTAGAAGTTAATGGGCCTGTATCGTTGATTGGACCATCAGCTGTTGAACGAATTACACCACGTGGGCCATACTTTTCTCTAAACTCTGGAGATTTAGGATAGTAATATGTTTCTGGCTCTTCCTCCGCATTTAAGTGATACAAGTTTCCGAAGAACTCATCAAAACCATGATTAGTTGGTAAGTGCTCGTCTCTATCACCCAAGTGATTTTTACCAAACTGACCAGATACATATCCTTGTGGCTTCAATAAATCGGCAATAGTTGCTTGGTTTTCTTGAATACCCTGCTCAGATCCAGGCATACCAATAGTTAGTAATCCTGTTCTAAACGGATGTTGACCTAAAATGAAGGCTGCACGTCCAGCAGTACAAGATTGCTGTGCATACCAATCGGTAAACATGGCACCTTCTTTCGCAATACGATCAATGTTTGGAGTTTGGTATCCCATGATTCCATGGTTGTAAACACTGATATTATTCCAACCAATGTCATCTCCCCAAATCACCAAGATATTGGGCTTTTTGTTTTTCTGTGCTTGCACTGATGTTGATACAACTGCAAACAGTACTAATAGGAATGTAGTCCTAAATAGGTTCGTCTTCATGACAGTTATTTAAATTAAATATTTACTTAGACTAGGCTTTATTATTGTAGTGGAATCTGTTATGTAAAAATAAAGATCGTAGCATGACTATTAGGTGAAGCTTTCCAATTACTCACCCAAAATTACCAGATGTTAATAAGATACCTAATAAATGATCAAGAAGTTATAACCAACCTTTCAACATAGGTTTGGAGTTCGATCAACTGAGGATTGCCTGGATACTTAACCAGTGCTATCTCCACTACCTGTTTTGCTTTAATTATGTTTCCTGATTCGGTGTAAATCAAAACAAGGTTTTGAACGTATTGAGGAAAGTAATCTGATAAGGCCACTGCCTGTTCTAAATGAGTGATGGCATCTTTTATTTGCTTCAATTCGTAAGCGGTAATTCCCGTTAGGTAATGCAATCGAACATCTTGTGGATACGTTTTACTTGCCATTTTAAGCAGTTCTAATGAAGCCACTAGTTGGTTAGACTGAGCTAGAGCTGTTGCCCACCCAGCATAAGCAGGAGTATAACTCTTATCAAAACGAAGAGCTTGCTTGTAATGAACAATGGCTGAGTTCCACCGCTGCTGACGAACAGCATATTGCGCTAATGCCATTCTACCTTCTCTAAAATCGGCTTGATGGTTTAGATAATTAAGATACTCTTTTTGAACAGTTTGCCATCTCGCCCATTCTGATGCAGGTACCTCGTTTTGTCTTAAATCTGCTGTTATCATAGCAGCCACATTTCGAATTGGTTGCAACGAGTCTTTCATGGCAGTTAACCCATGTTTTATTCTCAACTCTTTTGGTGCATTGTTTAGTGCTTCAAGTGCTTGTATACGAATCAGCATCTCTGGATTATGGATCTGCTGCTCGATTATTTGAACAAGGTTATTCGAAGGATACTGAAGTGCATATTCCAAGGCTGTAGCTCTAGCAATTACAGGCGCAGTATCAGTTTGTACGAGTTCTAGCAACTCGTTATTTGAGCCAAGTTCACCATTGGTATGTTTGGTTAAAACATCAGCATAATTTGTTCTTGGTTCTCCATACCATCCTGTTAACTTATTTTCTGCCCATGATGTAGATTGATTGGTATGACAGCCATTGCAAGCATTTGGGATATCACTATTAACGCTTAGATCTGGACGAGGAATACGGAAGCTATGATCTCGCCTAAAATCGTTCCCCATGTAATGCTTCCCTGTCATATGGCAATTAATGCACTGAGCAGATTCGGTATCTAGTTCATGTTTGTGATGTTCAAGTGTATTGTATCTCGGCTCGTGACATTGTAAGCACAGCTTATTCCCCTCAAACTTCAAGGCATTAGTATGCGGGTTATGGCAATCTGTACATCGAACACCTTCGTGATACATTTTGCTTTGT
This sequence comes from Flavobacteriales bacterium UBA6049, assembly GCA_002429085.1. Taxonomy (GTDB): domain Bacteria; phylum Bacteroidota; class Bacteroidia; order Flavobacteriales_G; family Salibacteraceae; genus UBA6049. The sequence goes on along the minus strand of DIYR01000035.1, from coordinate 5,441 downwards.
ACAAAACTTCCCCACACGTAATCTTCCTCTAAAATTTGCCCATCGGCATGATAGAAATTATTGTTGATGGTATGAGGTAAATATTCGTTCCAGAAGTCGCCTAGCATATGGCTATCTCCTAGCACTGTTCTTCTCATATGGCATGAACCACATTGATTTACTTGATCTACGTTAGATAGACTAGCTGTTAAACGAAGTGTATTTGAAACATTTTTTCCTTGCTGAGCCGCCACAACGTGATTAGAAGCAGGGCCATGACACCCCTCGCACCCTACAGTTATCTCGCTATATGTTGTATGAAACGAATCTGCTTTGGGCATGTAATTTTTCTGGACATTAGTTGAATGACAATCTGCACACATGGTATTCCATGTCATGGATTGACCTTGCCAATGCATGTACTCGCCTAAATTAATTGTATCTCCTTTGTACTGGTGAAACCACTGTTTCTTCTCGGTATTCCAACTTGCTCTTAAGGTTTGTACCCTACCCTTTCTAGTCTTTACCAAGTATTGCTGTAGTGGAATCCAACCAAATGTATAGGCTATCTTAAAAGAATCTGTTTGAGCATTTATGGCTGTGTAGTTTACCCAATATTCGTTGCCCAACTGATAGAAATACGATGAATCTCCTTCTCCTACGAAAGACACTCCCGAAAAATCTCCTTTTACACTCTTCGGAGATGGTAACTCCATGGCATGGTAATGATGAGAATCTTGCCATTCTTTGTATTCTGATGAATGACAACTTGCACAAGTCTCTGAACCCACATATTCACTCTTGCTCTCTTGAGTACCCATTTGATCTGCACATTGCACCAATAACAATGACAAAAGGCTACCTATGAACAATATCGAACTGATTTTGGAAAGACTGACTCGCAAAGCTTAGATTTGAGAGCAAGAATATAAAATCATCTATTTTGAATTACACCTTCAATAATTTCTTTGCTTATTAAATGATTATTTCTGAGCTCAGTTATATTACAAATTGTAGTTTTTTCAGTCTAAAAAATCTTTCTGGATACACGTATGAAAAAATCACTCTTACCTATTATTCTCTTATTGCTACTCTATTCCTGTAACTCTCAAGAAAAGTTACGGGATGTATTGAATGCTGAATACGAAGAACACTTCATTTCTTCAGGAGATAATTTCCCTGAGATATCTCTCTTTGAAAACGACAGATACAAATTCTTAATTGGATTACACAATGAGTTTGAGCCTCAAGAAATTCAAGTAGCCCTCAACTGGACAAATGAGACATTCCATGAAGAAGTAACAATTCTCAAAGAGAATGGATATCTGACAGAGAGAGGTAAGAACATTGTTCCATCAATCAGTATAGTGATGCAAAACGAGGGGGAACTGATGTTTAAGCAATCTGAAAAAGTTGCAACTGCTATTGCTCTAGCCATTGAACAAGACCTTAACATTTTCAAGGATTTTCATAAAAGTTTAGAACTGTCTAAAAAAACCTCATTTGAAGAATTTAGCTTTTTTCTACTTAGCAACGTTCTTCTAGATAATTGGCAAATTAACAACGTTGAAAAGGAATTTCTAAAAAAAGAAAGAACACTGCGACATGGTAAGAGGTACTATATCCAATACGCAGAAAAAAATCCCTTGAATGAAAAAGAGGTTTTCGGAATCTATGGCAATCAATACAACTGTAATGACACTACTTGCTTTATTACATATGGGAATAACCGTAATAATCACCAACTCGGTTTTGAAGAGCTATTGGCTTTGGATGTTCCAATAGTTACAATGCAAGATCAATTACTATTAGACTCTATTGCAGAAGCATTTAAACCAAAATTAATAACCATTCTAGAACAGAACAAGTCTGAGTTTCTTAAAAACTACAGCGAATCTAGATATGCAAATGAATTATCTTTTGAAGAATACTTCATCTGGTACTATCACTTTCTTTACACCAGAGTAACTGATATTTTAAATGATAAAGAACTTGTTCAAATTCCTGAAAGTGGCATTTACAGAGTCAGAATCGAACAGTAATACTTAGAATTAACATAATGTATATAGCTATTTCTCTAGGCACTCCAATTATTTCATTCCTTTGGTAACACTCTTGTTTAAATATTGTCATTTGTAACTGTCTATGAATATTAGAAGCATTGTTTTCGCTTTCTGTCTCTTGCATATTACATTCACCTCTGTAAATGCTCAGTCAACATCAAAAATTGAGGCTTTCAAACTTGAGATCAATTCATACCTCGCAGAGCTTCCTTTAGATTCGTTAATTAGAGACTACAAAGTAACCGCTACAAGTAGAAAGGTAAAATCTAAACACTCAACAAGTAGCTACCACAACATTAAGTACAAACGGAAGATCAAATACTTGAAAAATGGCCTTAAAAAGGAAGTGATTATTGTTAAACTAAAGCTTCCTCAAAAACAAGTTCCCTATCTAAAAGTTGTAAAAATAAACGATGAGTTATTCTTCGTAAGAAGAAAAACATATAACGAAAATGAGTTTAGCAAACCAGCTGTAGAAGAAAAGCTGATTGATAAAAATACTCTCTATCGGTTTGATTATTCAAAGAAAGAGCAAAGTGTTATTCGAGAGTAACAGTGCATCTATAGTATTACTCTGCCACACTTAACGTTTTTCTAGTTATTACTTGGTGAGTAAATATCAATCGGCAATTTTTAGTTAGCATTCCTGTATAAAGACAATCGTAAATCAATGTAACGGATCAACTAATGCATCCGACTTTTCTGTAGATATATGAAACGAAGATTCACATTCTTTCTTCTGGCTGTGTTATCAGTTATTACTGGATTAGGCATGAGAAAGTTTAGAAAGCATGTGCCAGACTATCTTGATTTTTGGATTGGTGACGCCATTTGGGCTCTTATGATATACTGGATGGTTTGTGTTATAAAACCCTTTTCTAAACTCGCTCATAATGCATTAATCGCATTATTATTCTGCTACGTTATAGAGCTTAGCCAATTGTATCAAGCTGATTGGATAAATGCTATTAGAAGCACTACACTTGGCGCTTTGGTGCTTGGACATGGTTTTTTATGGAGTGATTTGTTGGCATACACAATTGGTGTAAGTTTTGGATATTTAATTACTTATGCATCTATAAACAATCACAACTAGTTATGACTGAACAAGAAAAATTATACGAAACTCTAGGAGAGTTGCTTTTCGTTATTGCCAAAGCTGATGGAACTATTCAGGAGGAAGAGCGATCTTCTTTGAACGAGTTGCTAAAGAATCATACCTGGGCATCTGAAATAAAGTGGTCTTTTAACTACGAGGACAAAAAAGAATCTGACCCAGAAGCGGTTTACAATAAGGTGATTAATTTTTGCCATAGCTATGGGCCTACTCCTGTTTACGAAGAGTTTATTGATGCTATGAAATTTGTTGCGAATGCGGCAGGTGGTTTAGAGCAAAAAGAATCCACTATCATCCAATCATTTTCAACTGACTTAATCAGCAGATTTCAAAGAGATATTGAACGATTGAAAAACTAGTTGATTCTCAATTATATAAACGGAATCTTTCGCTTGCTCTAATAGTAAAGAATTAGACTAATTCATTGAACAGAAAAGTTTGATACTTAGATTCAAATTATTGCACCGTATACCTTTTTTCTGGATACTAAGTACTGGGCAGGTATTGTTACTCTTTCTGATAAGAGCAACATATGATACTATATTTCAAATTCCTATCCGAAGCATAGGAATAGGTATTTACCTCTCTTTTTCACTGTACGCAGTAACATTTGGAATATTAGTTTATAATCTGATTATAAGTTATGTTTCAAAAGAGTTCATTCAAGTAAGTTTGGCTTTAGCATTTGCATTGTTGTATGCTTATTTTCTGGTATACCTATCTTATTATCCTCTAAGTTTTACTCTTCCTAACTTCTCTTTACTTGTGTTGAGTTTAACAAGTTCAATTTTGATTAATCACTTCAAAACGCAACTATTTCAATTATTCATTGATTTAGATAAGAAACCCTAGTAACCTGCCAATAATTAAGGTTGTTTTACTTGAAAAGGATAACAACCTTCCTTCTATTTCTCTAGTAAGACTCTTAAACCTTATTTGTATTTACTAATATCAGAAAACCTAATTCTGTCGTTATCCTAGTATATTTCAACCATTCCAAACGTTTCTACTATGATCATCAAAAAACTCTCTCTAGTACTTATTCTCTCTTATATTCTTACAGGCTGCAACGAGAAACCAACTACTAAAACGGAAGTTCAAAAAGAAAATTCAACCAATTCACAACTCGATCAGTTAGATGCTGCACTGAATAAATTTAACAATACACTACAAACGTTCAGAGTACCCACATCTTCTAGTTCTATTGTAAAAGGTATCGAGGGAACAATTATAAGCGTAGATCCTAATAATCTTGAAACACAAACAGGTAATTCACTCGGTGATTCTATTACGATAGAACTTATTGAAATGACTACTAAAAAATCCTTGTTACTGAATAACGCTCAAACTGTTTCAAATGGAAAACTACTTGAATCAGGAGGGGCATACTACTTAAACATGAAATCTTCAGGCCACCAGTTACAAATTAAGGAAGGGAAAATGATTCCCGTTGAATTTCCCCAATTGATAAATAAGAGAATGGATTTGTTTACTGGTAATAAAGATAGTCTAGGAGTAATTAACTGGAATGAAACAGATCAAAGCTTCGTAAGCAAAGTCAGTTCTGTTGAAGAATCAGCACCATTTACCTATTCTACAGATTTGTTTGAGGATGAAATAGAAAGTCAAATAGAACTCAAAGAACCCACTAAACCAATTGAAGCAAAACCAGAAGATAACAGGTTAATTTTCTTGGATGTAGAAGAAGGAGATCTTCCAGAATTACAACCGTTTAACAAAGTAGTATTTAGGGTAAAAGACGATTGTAAATTCGATCCAAATGATACAATCCACTTTTGGTATTCAGCTGATATTGTAAATTCCAAAATTGAGGGTGAATATGTAATCACTTTGATTGGAGTAACTGCAAAAGGAAATGAAATAAAAAAGGTGTATGATGTGCAACCAGCTTTTGAAGGCAAGGATTTAAAACTTGCCATGATCGATTACGAAAAAAAATATGCCGATTATTTAGAAACCAAAAAGGCCATTGAAAAAGAAAAGGCTCTGGCTATTAAACGTAGAAAAGAGCAACAGAGCGACTAAAGCGAGAAGCGGAGACTAGAGCTAAATTAGAAGCTGTGCTAACTCAAACATATGAGTCTATGCAAATTCAAAACTTTGGTTGGATAAATTGTGATAGGTTCCTAGATTCACCTGAACCTAAAAGTGATTTACAGTTTTTTGTACAAAACGATTCCATCAAACACGCTAGATTATACCTTGTTTTTGAAGATCTTAATAGTATAATGACAAAAACGTATTATAATAAAATGTCAAAT
>DIYR01000216.1 GCA_002429085.1 Flavobacteriales bacterium UBA6049 | reverse complement strand
GGCATGTAGGCGTAACAAGTGGCTGGTGCGCAGCAATCACCTCTGAATTAACTTGACTTTTTTTGCTTCTTTTTTGCGTCAAGGCAAAAAGAGAAGAGAAGTTTTTTTCTGTCTTTAAATACCGCTTTGCATCCGATAGTATTCGTACATAAAAAACTACCAAAGCAATAAAACCGTTGGTCAAGCGATCTGTATATTCGCTACATGGATTTAATCAGCAATCAACGTACACGACAGTTTAGTAAAATGGAACTCTTTGCACGCGAAGTAGTAGAGGGGTTTATTACTGGATTGCACAAAAGCCCCTTTCATGGCTTTAGTGTAGAGTTTGCTGAACACCGTATTTACAATACAGGCGAACCAACCAGACACATTGATTGGAAGCTTTACGGAAAAACAGATAAGTTATTTGTTAAACGATACGAGGAAGAAACCAATCTACGTTGTCAAATTGTAATCGATAGATCTTCTAGCATGTACTTTCCAAAAGGAGCAGAAGAAACGAAGGTTAACTTCAGTATTCATGCAGCGGCTGCACTAACACACCTATTGCGTACACAGCGTGATGCTGTTGGATTGTCGGTTTTTAACGAGGGGGTAGAACAACACCTTCCAGCAAAGCTTTCATCTCAGCATTTGCATTACTTGTACAATGAGCTAGAAAAGTTAGAGAAAGAAGAAAAGACCAACACAAAGACCAATGCCGCGAATGCGTTACATGAAATAGCTGAACGTATTCCGCAACGAAGTTTAGTTGTTGTTTTCAGTGATTTATTCGATTCTACTGCCAATCTTGATGAGCTATTTGCGGCCTTGCAACACATGCGTTACAATAAGCATGAAGTAGTTGTTTTTCATACGGTGAAGCATGATCAAGAAATGCTGTTCAACTATGATAACCGACCACATAAGTTTGTGGATATGGAAACAGGTCAGGAAATCAGATTGAATCCATCACAAATTCAAGAATCATATCGTAAGCAGCTGAGTGCGTTAGAACACGAGTTGAAGATTAGATGTGGTCAATACCGCATTGATTATGTGGAAGCCGATATAGATAAGGGCTTCGATATTGTTCTACGACACTACTTGCAGAAGCGTTCACAAATGATGAAGTAAAATCAGCTTTCGCTATTCTTGTAGAATTACATTTGTGCCGTGATTGGTACAGAACTCAAAACATTACTCAAAAAAGAATTGGTGCTTGAATGGCGCAGTAAATTTGCCCTTGGTGGAATTCTGCTCTATGTATTGTCAACCATTTTTGTGGCCTACCTCAGTTTCGTAAAAGTGGTAGATGTAAAAACTTGGAATGCCCTGCTGTGGGTCATCATTTTGTTTGTAAGTACCAACGCTGTATCAAAGGCATTTGTACAAGAAGATCAGAGCAAATTGATCTACCTGTATACCTTGGCTTCACCACAAGGAATCATTCTCTCTAAAATTATTTACCACGCCATTTTGGTATGGATAGTCTCTATGTTATCGGTAGGAGTATACATTACTTTAATTGGAAATGTGGTGCAAAATATGGGGCTGTTTTTAACGGCCGTAAGTCTGGGGTCAATTGGTTTGAGTTCGGTATTAACCTTAGTATCAGCTATTGCCGCTCAATCGAACAATAACGTAACGCTAATGAGCATTCTTAGTTTCCCCATATTGCTTCCATTATTAATTACGCTTATTAAGTTGAGTGGTGGTGCAATTGATGGACTAGCGTGGAGTGTAACGAGTAAATACGTAATTGTTTTAGCCTTGTTAAACGTGATTGTTATTACGTTATCATACATCCTGTTTCCATACCTTTGGCGCGATTAAAATGAGACAGATTAGGGCGCACTGGTGGAAGATTTTGGGCATCGCATTTGTGTTGTATGCCATCATAGGTGGACTTCTTATGGATGCTCCACGTTTAGCCATCTTAAACGAGACAATTCGCAATTTGTATTACCACGTTACCATGTGGTTTGCCATGATGATTCTAATGACAGCATCTGTAGTGTACAGTGTTCGTTATTTGATGACATTCAACCAAGATTTTGACCAAAAAGCACGTATAGCAGCTGGTATCGGAATCGTATTTGGTTTGGCTGGAATTTTGACAGGAAGTGTTTGGGCAAGATTTACTTGGGGAGTATATTGGGTGAACGATCCAAAACTCAATGGAGCTGCTATTACACTTTTGATTTATCTGGCATACGTAATTTTAAGAAACAGTTTAGACGAAGAGCAGAAACGTGCACGTTTGGCGGCTGTATATAACATATTTGCATACGTGTTGTTAATGGTTTTCCTGATGATTCTCCCTCGTATGACAGATTCATTACACCCTGGAAATGGAGGAAACCCTGCATTTAGCTCTTACGATTTAGATCATACCATGCGCCTTGTATTTTATCCAGCCATCATAGGTTGGACACTCATTGGTGTATGGATGGGACAAATCAGACTGCGTCTCGAAAACATTGAAAAACAACTTCAAGATGATGAATAGAATACTTCCTATCATCTCCACTTTCATCTTTTCTATTGTATCGTTTGTGGCATCTGCGCAATCAGATATTGAAATGGCAGACGTGATGCGATCTAACGGAAAAATCTACATTGTTGTAGCCGTTTTGGTCATCATTTTCCTGGCTTTGGTTGTTTACCTCATAAGCTTGGATAGAAAAGCCTCGCGCATTGAAAAGGAATTGAAACAGAACAACTCATGAAAAAGTTACATATTGTTGCCATCATTGCTATTGCAGTTGCTATAGGTGCAATGTTGAGCACTTTATCAGACTCTAGCACCTACGCTGATTTTGCAGAGGCATTTAATAGCCCAGATAGTGAATATCACGTAGTTGGAAAGCTGAATAAAGAGAAACCATCTGACTATAAACCAGAGGTAGATCCAAACTTATTTAGTTTCTACATGGTGGATAATAATGGGGTAGAGAAGCGTGTGATTTTGCACAAATCGAAGCCTCAAGATTTTGAGCGCTCCGAGCAAATCGTATTGATTGGTAAAGCTAAAGGGGATGAATTTCATGCCAGAGATATACTGATGAAGTGTCCGTCAAAGTATAACGATGGATCAAACGCTGATTTTAGAACGGAAGACGAAATGCGCGAGCTGAGAGCCAAAGAACAGGCCGAAGCTACGATGTGAAGTTGGTAGAAATAGCTTTCGTAGATGGAATACACTGGAGAACAACTATGGGCAGGCCAACTAGGACATGCCTTTGTGATTGTAGGATTCGCAACAGCCATTTTAAGTATGCTGTTGTACTTTATTGGATACAGTAAAAAAGACGAATCGTATAGAAAACTAGCCAGAGGAGCGTATTGGATTCACGCCTTATCTATGATAGGAATGGTGGGGACATTGTTTATGATGCTGGCTGGAAACATGTTTGAGTATCACTATATCTTCCAACATTCAAGCAGTAGTTTACCCGCTAAATACATTTTCTCAGCATTTTGGGAAGGACAGGAAGGAAGTACCTTGTTATGGTTGTTCTGGCAAGCCATTCTTGGATTAATCTTGATGTACTCATCTAATCGATGGGAATACTCTGTGATGGGATTCTTTACAAGTGCTCAAGTATTTCTTTTGACGATGGTACTTGGTTTCTATGTAGGTGATATGCATATCGGAAGCTCACCATTTACCATTCTATTACGAGAGCATCCAAACTTTGCATTACTGCCATTTGTACAAAGTTCGAATTACCTAGATACGCTTGATGGTTCTGGATTGAACCCTCTACTACAGAATTATTGGATGACGATTCATCCACCAACCTTATTTCTAGGTTTTGCTTCTACACTAGTACCATTTGCATATGCATTGGCCGGGCTGTTAGAACGTGATTATAGAGGGTGGTTTAAACAAGCACTGCCTTGGACCTTCTTCAGTATCATGATTTTAGGAACTGGAATTTTAATGGGAGGTGCTTGGGCATATGAGTCTCTTTCATTTGGAGGTTTCTGGGCATGGGATCCAGTTGAAAATGCTTCGTTAGTTCCTTGGTTAACATTAGTTGGTGGGGGGCACTTGTTGCTCATTCAGAAGAATAAAGGCACTTCACTTTTTAGTGCCTATTTTTTAATCGTGCTAACATATATCCTCATCTTATACTCAACCTTCTTAACCAAGAGTGGTGTATTAGGCGATAGCTCTGTACATGCATTTACAGATCTAGGACTAAGTGGACAATTAGTCTTCATTTTTGGGTCTTATGCTGTATTAGGTTTCGGAATGCTAGCTTGGCGCTACAAAGACTTGCCAAAGAATAAGAAAGAAGATGGTCTTTGGACACGAGAATTCTGGATGTTTATTACAGCTTTAGTATTGCTGTTGTCTGCTTTCCAAATTACATTCTCAACGTCTATTCCCGTATGGAACAAGCTATTCGGAACCGAAATGGCGCCACCAGCTGATCCAAATGCACATTACAATGGTTATCAGTTACCTTTCGCAGTGATCATCGGATTGATTGTAGGGTTTACGCAGTTCTTGAATTACAAGCGAACTGATTTAAAAACGTTCTTCTCGCAAACACTAAGAGCACTCATAGCATCATTGGTTTTAACCATCGTTATTGGATTGATTATTCAGTTCGATCAGCCATTATTGTTACTCATGCTATTCAGTAGTTTGTATGCGGTGTTAGGAAATGCCGATTACCTGTTAATGGCACTCAAACGCAATATCCCAATAGGATCTTCCATTGCTCATATTGGTTTTGGAATGGTGTTGTTAGGTTCATTGATTTCTCAAGGTGGTGCAGAAACTATTTCTCAGAATAGTAGCCGTTACAATTTGGAAGAGTTAGATGATGGTTACAAGAACAACGAGAACATTTTATTAATGTTAGAGGATACTCTAACAATGGGTGATTATCGTGTAACCTACACAGGGAAAGAATCAGAAGGGATTTACGTATACTATAATGTAGCGTACTTAGATTCTAATAACCAAGAGCAGTTCACACTCAGTCCATTCGTACAACTAAACAACCGAATGGGGAACGTTGCAGAACCAAGCACCAAGCATTATTGGAACAAAGATGTATTCACGTTTATTAAATACGCAGAGTTAGAAGATCGTGAAGAAGATTTAGATCCATTCAAAGACGCAGTTGAGCATGATATCAGGATTGGAGATACCATTTATGCGAGTAATGCCATCATTATTCTAGACAGCATTGCTGGGGTAATGGATTTGGGTAAAAAGCAAGAATATGGCTTGAACCCAGAAGATTTGTTGGTTCGTGCGGATATCAGAATGTATGACTTCGACACTCAGCTACATCACGTATCACCACATTTCGCAGCACAAGGAACTCAGGTAAAATTGTTCCCTGCTGAGAACAAGAAAGTAGGAGTGAAGTTGGAGATGTACAAAATCGATCCAACATCAGAAACTATTGGGCTACGCTTGTACGAATACAAGTATAAAACCAAAGAGTTTATCATTATGCAAGCTATGGTATTCCCGCATATTAATATTCTTTGGATAGGTGCAATTTTGATGATTATTGGTTCTGTATGGGCAATTTACAACCGTCTTCAAACCAAGCGTAAAGAGTCATAATGCCGCGCATTGTTATCATAGGAACGGGAAATGTAGCGAGTCAATTTGCACGTGTACTACGTTCTCATTCTAGTGAGTTAACAATTGTAGGAAGAGATATAGTAAAAGCATCAGTCTTGGCTACCGAAGTAAAGGCTAATCATTCAACTACTCTTGATCAACTTCCTGAATCTGATTTCTGCATTATTGCTGTTTCAGACGATGCTATTGCCGAGGTAGCTGCAAGTATGCAAACAACTGCATTGGTAGTGCATACATCTGGTAGTGTCGGAATAGATGTTGTATCAAAATCACAGTCTCGCTCTGGAGTGTTATATCCTCTACAAACATTTACCAAAGGTCAATCTCCAGATTGGAGAAACATTCCCTTGTTAGTAGAGGCGAACAACGAATCAGATGAGACACTGTTACTTAAGCTAGCTGAAAAATTCAGCGATAAGCCAGAAGTGGTAAGTAGTACTCAGCGCGCAGAATTACACGTTGCAGCAGTGTTTGCCAATAACTTTACGAACTATTTGTTGGGTATTTCCACTGAGTTATTGGGAGAGCACCAATTGAACCATCGTTTGTTGCAGCCATTAGTGCAAGAAACTATTCAGAAAGCGTTTGATCAACATCCATTTGATGTGCAAACAGGCCCTGCTAAACGTGGTGATGAACAGACAATTGAACGTCATATAAACCAGCTTACTAACCATCCAGAATATCAAGAATTGTATCAACTTTTAAGCGAACAAATCAAGAAACGCTATGAGTAAGCATTACCTCCAGATATTGCCAACCATCAAGTTATTGGCATTCGATATGGATGGAGTATTCACGAATGGAAGTATGATGATGATTCCTGGTGAAGAGCCAATTCGATCATTTTATGCCCGTGATGGATTTGCAATCCGTGAAGCGGTAGCAGCTGGATTTCAAGTAGCTATTATAACTAGAGGTAAATCTGAAGAGGTGAAACGTAGAATGACCGCTTTGGGGGTGCAAGACATAGTGTTAGGCGCATTCGAAAAATGGGATGCATTAGAAACGATTTGTTTTAGCTACGATATTAAACCAGAAGAAGTGTTGTACATGGGAGATGATGTACCCGATATGGAAGTGTTGGAGCAAGTAGGTATTCCTACGTGTCCGGCAGATGCAGCTTTTGATGTACAGAAGATTTGTACATATATTTCGCCATTCGAAGGTGGACGTGGTTGCGTACGCGATGTAGTAGAAAAAGTAATGCGTGCACAAGGAAAATGGGTAGTAGCATGATGAGACAGATAAGACCAGTTAACCTACTAATTATGGCTGCAACAATGTACGCCATGCGCTGGTTAATCATTAAACCATTGTTGTTCAGTGTTTCTTCTTCAACGGAAGTTGAAGTGGTAAACATTTTAACCGAGTGGCAATTTGCTTTATTGGTACTATCAGTTGTTTTGATTGGAGCAGGTGGCTACATCATTAACGATTTGAACGATAGAATAGAGGATGCAATTAATAAAGCAGTGCAAGTCAAGTCGCAGGCTGGTAATGGAGTTTATTTTGGCTTAACTGGAGTCGGTCTAGCATTAGCTGCTTTTGTTGGTTGGCAAGTGGCATCTTTTCAATTAGCGTTGATTCATGTAGCAGTAGCTATTTCGTTGTGGTTTTATGCGAATTACTTTAAGGGCTCAGTTTTAATAGGGAATTTCATTATATCGTTTTGTACAGCCATGGTACCCATGGTAGTGGGAGTATATGAGGTAGTGCCTTTGCAATTTTCGTATCCTGAGTTGGTAGAGAAATACAAGAATTTCAGCTTCAATTTTGTGGCTTACTGGATTATTGGTTTCTCATTAATGGCCTTCTTGTTTACGTTGATTAGAGAGGGAATGAAAGATGTAGAAGATGTTATTGGAGATCGTGCTGCAAATAAGAAAACACTTCCTGTTCAATATGGTGTAAAGGTGGCCAAGTATTGGGTGTTACTGGTGATTTTTGGTACCATTGGAACCATTTGGCATATCTACTATCACTATTTAAGTGATAAGTTTACTATGACTTTTGGAGCTATTCTTACCCTTGGTTTGCTGTATCAAATGTATGCAGTTTGGAAGGCAGAAACGGCTAAACAATGGCATACCCAAAGTACCATTAGTAAGTTGATGGGAGCATTTGGATTATTCTACGCAGTAGGAGTGGCTTACATGATTCACAACGGTATTTTGTTATGATTCAACTATCAAAACAGCTTGTTTTAGGATCACAGTCTCCCAGAAGAAGGCAATTACTGGCTGATTTAGGTTTGTCTTTTGAAGTACAACCCATCCACGCAGATGAAGACTTTTCTTCAGACATACCAGCTCTTGAAGTAGCAGAATATTTAGCAAGAAAGAAAGCTGCTGCCTATCCAGATTCGTTAGAAGGTAAATTGTTGGTTACTTCAGATACAACTGTAGTACTAGGAGATCTCGTTTTAAATAAACCAGCAGATGCGGCTGAAGCTCAACAAATGTTGAATCAGCTAAGTGGGGAAGAACACCAAGTTGTAAGTGGAGTATGCTTACGAACAGAAGAAGAAACGCAATCGTTTTCAGTCACCACACATGTTCGCTTTAGAGCTTTGACTTCTGAAGAAATTGAATATTATATCGCTCAATACAAACCATTTGATAAGGCAGGTGCCTATGGCATTCAAGAATGGATCGGCCAAATTGGTATTGAACAAGTTTCGGGTAGTTATACCAATGTAGTAGGCTTACCTACCACGGAATTATGGCAAGCCTTGCAGGCGTATCGTTAACTAGTCGTTACAGTCAATTACAAAAGCCCGAACGGAAATCGGGCTTTTGTAATATCAGATATTACTTTGTTTTAGTAAACAGATATTCTTTTAGTATATCTATTACCATCTATTAATACATTGATGAAGTAAACACCTTTGCTGTAGTTACCTAAATGTAATTCTGTTTGGTAACGTGCTACGATATTGCCATAATGTTGTTCTTCCATCAACTGGCCATTGTAGTTCAATACTTGTACCGTTAATTCTTCGGCTTGCACTCCTTCGATGTTTACATTCAATACATCATTAGTTGGGTTTGGGTAAAGCTGAATAGTTGCTTCTTTTTCAGGTATTGCCGCACTTAGTAGTACAGAGATATTAATTGTGTCACTACCTATACAACCATTACTTGAAACAGAAACCCAAATGGTAGTATCAGACATAACAGGTACATCAATAGATTCAGTAGTCTGATTTGTACTCCAAAGATTTGTAGCATTTGGATACTCAGAACTTAATGTCATTACATAGTTTGGACCAACAGCAGTATCTGTTCCTAAATCAACAATTGGAGATTCGTTTACAAAGGTTAAAACTTCCGTTGCTCCAGATGTACAGCCTAATGCATCGGTAACCGTTACGCTATAACTCCCTTCAGAAAGACTTGTAATTGAATTTGTAGTAGCACCGTTACTCCAATTGTAAGTAAAACCCCAATTTGAACCTGTTGGTAAAGCTGTTATTTCTCCATCACTTCCATTCTGGCAAGTGACATCGCTAGATTGAAAACTCATCGTGATAGAATCCTTTTCTGGAATAGTAATACTTTCCGTTATATAACAGCCGTTTTGATCAAAGAGCTGCACAGGATATGAACCTGCAGGCATGTTATCTATTGAATCTCCTTGGACAGATAAAAACCATGTTACAGAGTACGGAGGGGTTCCTCCACTTTTACTAGTTGCAAACGCTTTTCCTGTGTGTTCACCATGACAAACAGGAGGCGTAGTCCCAACAACTAGATTTAATGGACTAGGTTCATTAATAACAACAGAGCTCATGGTGCTAGCACCAATGTTATCTGTAACAGTAACAGAGTAAGTGCCAGCAACTAACCCCCAAATGTTATTAGCTGTTCCACCGTTACTCCAAGCATAAGAATATGGAGCTGTTCCTCCACTTACAGATACGGATGCTGCTCCATCAAAATCTCCATTACAACTTACATGATTCTGTACAGAGGCAGAAATGGTAAGTGGATTACTAACAGAGTAAGTTATAATAAGCTTAGGGTGTAAGTTGGGATTTGCATTGTCGCTTGAAGCAAACAGAAGAGCTTTATAGTAGCTTTCGTTCTGAAGCTTAATCATAAACCCAAAGCTTGTAGAAGGATAGTCTATCATATCCTGAACAAGGTTAGTAACATCAATATTCGGGTAGCTTTGATTAGTACTGGTTGATGCTGGAATAGTTACTTGATTGGTGGATGTTGTTGTTGGTTGATTATTCCATGTAACTGTAAATTCATCCCATTGTGAAGTTACTCTTTGCAAATAACAAGCGTTATTAGATCCTGGAAGAGAATGAGAACCACTGTTGTTTGGAGATGTGGGGTTGTGGTACAAAGAAAGTTTTGCGCTGATTATCTGAGCATTCTGAGGAATTTGATTCAAATCAAAGTCAATTACAGATCTAGCAACTGTAGGAGTTCCTCCATTTGTCCATGCAATACCAGCAAAATCTTGATGAGTTCCTTGATTAAGGTTTGGTGTTAGTATTTTAAAGTAAGCATCTTTTCCTTGAGTAGCATTGGGTTGTAATGTAAGTGTGGTTTGCGCATAGATTCTAGCAGAGCAAAGAATCATAAGCGCCAATAGAGCACTGTTTAGTTTCTTCATGATTAATGGGTTTTGAAAAAAAGAATTCTAATTAGTGAATTCAATATAAGTAACAAATCTAAACAATGCTCAAGCAACTCAATAGAATGAAACTGAGATTTTTTTATTGTAAGATGTTGCTTTTTAGTTGGTTGAGGTGTTTAGAATGCGAATTCTTGCCTAAACTGATCTAACTCTTCTATAAGTGACTTAGATGGAGTTATTCCAAACTTTTCGTTCAACACTTCATTTCGCTCAACACGTAATTCGCGAAGTTGTAAATGTTGGTTGATAAAGATGAATTCAAGTTCTGGTTGTAATTCTTTTAAAGATTCAACAACATCTAATACTTGCATGGTTCTGTTTACCAAATTATAAGTACCCGGTTCTATATCTTGAATCAATGCTTCTGTTAAGGCTTTTACTGCTTCTGATACGTGAATAAAAGACCTGTGTTGATTACCATTACCATGTATAGTCAATCGATTTGTGTAATGTGCATCAAACATGAATTTGTTGATTACTGCATCAAATCGCATGCTCTTACTATAACCGTATACATTTCCACACCGTAGAATCACCGTATTGATTTTATTCTTTAATCGATTAACATGATCTTCGGCCCTTAATTTAGATGTGCCATAAACAGTATGTGGGTGTGGAGCTGTTGCTTCGTTTACCCAATCTGTATTAGCACCATAAACACTGGTACTACTCACAAAAAAGAACTGTTTTACACTTGGGGTGTCTTCTACGGCATATACTAGTTCGGCTGTGCCCCAGTGATTTACTTGCTCATAGAAATGAGGGTCTGTATTATCGAATGGGGTAGTAACCTTAGCCGCTAAGTGATAAACAACATCTACGTTTTTTAAGACCTTTCTTAATGCTCTGGAGTCTAGCAGTTCCCCCTTAATAAATTGTACTTTGTTGTTTCCATGAAAAGCGTTTCCAATGAATACATTGTAATTCGCTCGGCTTAAATTATCGTAAATGGTAATGGTATGTACATCAGCTTTCGAAGCCAATGACTTCACTAATTCAGTACCTATATAGCCGGCACCTCCGGTAATTAATACGTGCATGTTTCTTACTTAACTAGGTCGGTATGCAGACCACATTCAACTTTATTTAACCCAAACCAACGCGCTTCACGTTCGCTCATGTCAGGCGATAATTTTCTAGTACAAGGCTCACAACCAATACTGGTATAGCCTTGATCATCTAAGGGATGATGAGGTAAACTATGTGCTTTGCGGTATTCAAATATCATTCGAGATGTCCAATCTAACATAGGGTGAAAACGCATGCTGTTATGTGGGGCAGATTGCTCTACATTCATTCCTTGGCGTACTTTACTCTGATCGCCACGAATACCATTAATCCAGATATCATACTTCACTAATAACTGATCAACAGGTTCTGTTTTATTCAGAGAACAACAATGATCTGGGTCAGAAGTAAACAGTAATCTTCCTTCCGTATCGCGTTGCATATAACGGGGCATAGCTGAACGAAGATCTACCAAGTTTAAGCCGAATTCTTCTACAATTCGATCTCGAAATTTGATGGTCTCTGGAAAGTGGTAACCCGTATTGATGAAAACTACCGGTATGCTATTATCAATCCTGCTCAACATGTGCAAGAGCACAATGCTATGAGATTGAAATGATGACGTTGTAAACAGTGCCTTCCCTTCTTCCTTGTAGTTTTCAATCTGTTCTTGTAACGATTGAAATGTCATTTGTTTTGTGATAGAAATGCAAATCTAAACGCTACAATGGAGTGAAGGTTTCATTCATCGGATTTATCATCTAGATAACAAAAAAGCACCTTAAATCTAGATTTGTCATCCTAGAAAGGTGCTTCTTTACTTGAACTACTCGTTTACCTCTATTTTATCTCAAACCGATTTACATAGCATACATCAGAGTGACAAATAAACATCTCGTAAATTCCTTTAGGAAGCGATTTTGTATCAATTACTACTTCTTGTTCTGAAACGGTGTAAGGAACTTCTATATAGATATTGTTGGCATCTCTAACGTATGCACGATCAACGCGAAAATTGCGGTTATCCATTTTAAACTGGTTGTTCACTGGGGTTGGAATTGGTGGTGGCGGTTTTGCGAATTCAATTCCAGCCGGAGAAGAGGGCGAATCAGTATAAATCAATAGATATGGTTTTAGTGAGTCTTGGCTATGCTCGCTACTTGCAAAACTCAACACATTGTATTTACCAGATTCATCTGTTAACCGCATTAGCCATCCAAACACATCGTGCTTTCGTTCATAATAAATCAACTCGTAAATTTCAATGTAGAACTTTCCTTCATGTTCAATTATGCGGTGTTTTTTGCTGTATGTTTCATCGAATGTAGGCATGTTGTTCCATGTAATTTCATCTTCATGCCATTCGCTTGTAATTGGATGAAAAGTCACAAACATATCTCCTTGATTGGCCTGGAAATTTGGATTTTGGAAGGCGTGAAGTACTAGGTATCCAGTATTCAAAGAATAGTTCTCTATGCTATCAGGAATGTCAACGAAAAATGCAGTTCTAATAGTATCAAAAACTCCCTGTTGCCATTGCCAAGTTTCTGCTCGAATAACATTATGAAGCCCATTATTGCTCTCATTTTCTTCTCCAAAATTGATGTTTCTACCTTGAGGAAAAGACCACATCCAAGCATCTTTATCTATGGATAAAATAGTAGTATCTACTTGACAGTAGGCAGAGTATGTAATGCTTCCTAGTAGAAAACTTACCAAGGTTTTTAGTGCAACAGACATAATCTACGTTGATTGTTGGTTGAAGATACGATAACCATTCCTCTGTGGTTAAGCGTAACTCCTGTTTGATCTGATTTTCCTTTATAGATCAATTGGCCATTGATTGTATGAACTTGAATAGTTACGGGTTCATCTGTCCAAATTCTATTAGCATAGAAATGAATTAAGTTATCAGATTGGTTAACTTCACCTGTTCCGGTTGATGGAGATGTTTTAGGAGCAATGGTAAATCTACTATTACTTGGGGGAATACTGTCCCAAGACCAAGTTTGAAAAGGATCTTCAGCACCTTGGTAAACAGTGTCTTGGAGGTTGTCAAAATCACCATAAAAAGATTGGCCTTGGAAAAAACTCATAGGATTCATTTGCTCTGCATGGTATACTCCACAATAAATTTCTTGCCACATGGCTTGTCCTGGACCAACCTTTGGATTTGTATGCGGCCCCATTACATATTGAATAGATCCATTTTCGAATAACCTGAGTTGAAATGAAACGGAATCTTGAAAATTAGAATACAAAGCTTCTAATACTTGAATTTCAAGTCCTTCTAATCCATTTTGTGTAATACTTCTATAATGGATAGGCGATACATCACCCATGGCAAAAGACTCAGCGTCAATGAGCCCGTCTTGTGTGAAAATATCAATAAACCATAAGTGATTATTGTTGAGTATGAGTCGTCCAGTTGTCTCGAAGTAGATTTGTGAAACTGTGGTATCCCAAACAGGAAAATCGAAGGGTAAGTTGATTGCTGTAGAGTCATATTGCTCCCACATTTCTCCAACAAACAGTTCTTCACCTCCTGAAAATGGAGTGAAGGTTTCTTGATCGTAGGTTAGTTCGTAACGCTCAATTTGTGCACTAGCGAAAATGCTTAAAAGACAAGAGCTGATTAGTAAAGCTACTTTTTTCATAGGTTCCAGATTTATCAATTTGCACAAGGCTAAGTAGTACTGTGTTGAGTGTCAAATTGATGTAGAAGGATGTAGCATTTAGTGGGTACGATAATGTGGAATGCCATTTACGTGAAGTGTTGACCGTTAATCGATGGAATTGCATCGATGGTAGAATAACAAACATGCCTTCTCAGCAATTCAGTAATCTTGATACATGTTCAAACAACGATTTTGGATTGTTCATTTACTTGTTTGGGTGCTCATGTTTGCCATGCAGTTGGTAAACGAATATGCATTCGGGCAGGAGGAATATAGAACCTATCAGCTTTCTCTTATTGGATTATACGGAGTTGTGCGAGTCACATTATTCTATGTGTTTTATTTGCTAATAGCACCGTTGATAAATCAATCGAAATACCTCCTTTTTGTTGTTTTCGGATTATTAGCAAGCTATTTGGTTCCCAACTTTTTCTCGTTCAATTATTTCACATTCGTTAGAGGGTGGTTAGAACTTGGTCCAGGAGAATGGCAACTTGCTAAGTCGTTTTACTTTATGACCGATGGTGTTATGATTGGCATAATCGGATCGTTAGCCTATTTGGCAAGGGCAGGAATAAGAAGAAGACAAGAAGATGCACTGTTAAAGCAAGAAAAGACAGATTTAGAGATGCAGGCTTTAAAGAGTAGATTGAACCCGCATTTTCTATTCAATACACTCAATAACATCTATTATTTATCGCGCCAAAAGAGAGATGAAGCTCCAGAAGCCGTTTTGCTTTTGGCCGAAACAATGCGCTATATGCTTGATGCTTCTGCTAAAGAAACAGTTCCTTTAACCGAAGAAGTAAAAGCAGCAGACCAAATTTTAGAATTAATTAAGTATCGGGTAGCACCAAGCTTCAGTGTACACCTTACTTCAAATATTGTGGTGAATCATCCTATTATGCCTACTATTATTTTGACTTTGGTAGAGAATGCGATGAAACATGGAGACTTATCTGATGATGGTTTTATTCACATCAAAGTGCAAACTACAGATGAGTATATTCTCATAAAATCGATTAATAGAGTAGGGCCAGAAGGCAAAAGTTTGGAAGTTCAATCAGGAAAATTTGGTTTGTCTTCCTTAAAACGATCGCTAGAATTGGTGTATCCTCAACAACATACCTTCGAATCGAAACGGGTTGATAATCAATTCGAAGTAGCCATAGAATTACATGCTGTATGACGTGCTATATTTTAGAAGATGAGCCTTTGGCACTAGAAAACTTAATGGATTATATAGAGCAGCTCCCCAGTTTAGAGGTAGTTGGTTTTCAAAGAGATCCCGTTCTTGCTATTGATGAAATAAATAGACTAAAACCTAATGTGTTGTTTCTAGATATCAACATGCCAAAATTGAATGGTTTAGAGGTGTTGGACAATTTAATAGCTCAACCATTGGTGGTTTTTACAACAGCTTACGATGAGTATGCGTTAACCAGCTACCAGTATGAGGCGGTAGACTATTTATTGAAACCATTTCGCCTGTCTAGATTGGTTACGTGTATTCAAAAGCTAGAGAAAAGGTTACTAATTAATGAGCGACAAGAACCAGTTGATGAAAACATCATCCTTAGAGATGGACGAAAACATCATGTGGTTAAAAAATCGGAATTGATTTACGTGAAATCAGATCGAGATTACTTAGAGTATCACCTAACAAATAGGTTAATTGTTGCTATAGGCACGTTGCGCAAAGAAGAAGAACGATTAAAAGAAAAAGGCTTTCTGCGGGTGCACCATTCTTACTTGGTGAACTTAAGTGCTATGAAACACTTTACTCCTAAATCTATTAATGTGGGAGAAGTAGAAATACCTATTGGTAGAGCATACAAAGCTGCAGTGTTAAAGCAGATAGAAGAGCAAGGTTGATGGTGGACGAAAATGCCCGATGATAGAATTTAGTTGAAGGTTGATAGAATAAGGTAGTTACTGTTCAGAGGTTTTGAAATCAGTAGGTTATGCTTGCTTTAAATATCAAAACTCATGAAAAAAATTGCTGTTCTGCTGGCTGTAAGTTGCATGGGATATGCACAAGCGCAAACCGATTCTGCTGAGATTTACCAGGTATATGCAGATTTTGAATCAACCGTTAAAAACAACGAAAGCCAACAACTTATTCAGTTGTTCGCCACTCCGCAAGCTCCTGTTTACATTGTAAAAAAGAATCCAACTGGTCCAAGCATTTGGGGATTATGGGGCGCACAACAATTTGCAAATAGTCAATCTGGTTCCAATAATCAAGAACTTCAAATTTCTGATATCAAGCTACATGCAGATGACAACTTTGCCATAACAGATGCACACTTCGATGAAATTTTAGGTGCAAACCCAAGTGCTTATGGAAGAGATTTGTTTGGCTACATACGCACACCAGAAGGTTGGAAATTGCTATTCTTACACAACACTGTTGTATTGATTAACGACAATACAGATTATTCCACGGCAATCGATTTACCAAACACAACGGATGAATTGATGGCAGAGTTTACAACACGATTCAATCAGCAAAGTGCATCTCTGGGAGATTTGTTTTTACGAATGGATAACCAAGTGTTAGTTTTTAACGACACATTACCAGCAAGCTATCAATACTCACAAAACGAATTGAGAGATTTTCTGCTAGATATGGTAGATAATCCACGACCTAGAACAATAGCGTTTGAAAACTTAGAAACGTATATAGTAGACGACTATTTAGCTACCGTATTTGCTGATTATAGCATAGAAGAAAATGGAGAAGAGGTAGAAAGAGGAAGATCGTACATTACCATGTTAGGAACTATAAATGATGGCTGGCAAGTTTCTTCATGGATTCGAGATTTAGATCCAATTCCAAATACTCCAACAGGTTTGCATCAGCCTAAACAAATTACACCTAGTATTTTACCTAACCCCGTTGATAATTATGCACGTGTGAATTGGGGGCAGGCAAAAGATGTAGAGTGGTATTTGATACAAGTAGGAACGGGTAAAACGGTATTGAAGGGAACTTCAAGTGCGCAGATAGATGTAATTGATACATCAAGTTTAGCTAAGGGTACTTATTTACTTTCTGCCAAGGGTAGTAATGGAGAACGATTTGGTCACACTCGGTTGGTTAAAACAGCAGATTAACCTCCGGGGAATAAAACGAGTACATCACTTGGCCAAACAGCGAAAGGGAGAGTTTCGAGATCTCTCCCTTTTCATGTCAAATTTCCCTATGGTATTATAGCTGCATTGGAACTTCCATAAGTAATAGTTTACTAGAAGTTTCCGATTGAATTTCTAATTGATCGGTATCCCAAACTCCAAAACCATCTCTTGAGTTTAAAGATTGACCGTTAACAGTTACATCACCTTCAATTACAAAAGCATAAACTCCATTTTTGCTAGAGTCTTTCAAATTGTACGTAATGGTTGTTCCATTTTCTAAATTCCCAAGGTGGAACCACGCATTTTGATGAATCCATACCCCTTCATCATCTTCATTGGGTGATAGAATTTGAGCCATGTTGTTTGTCATGGTAGATTCGTTCAGCGTAATCTGGTCATATCTAGGTTCCACTTGCTTTTTGTTTGGAAATACCCAAATCTGCAAGAATTTCACATCGCGATCTTTATTCTTGTTGTATTCACTGTGGAAAATACCCGTACCAGCACTCATTACCTGTACATCACCTTGTTTAATAACCGCCTTATTACCCATGCTATCCTCATGTTCTAAATCGCCAGATAGAGGAATTGAAATAATTTCCATGTTGTCATGAGGATGCTTACCAAATCCCATTCCTGGAGCTACCTTATCATCATTTAGTACACGTAATACGCCAAAATGCATGCGCTCTGGATTATGGTAATTAGCAAAACTGAAAGTATGACTTGAGTTTAGCCAACCGTGGTTAGCATGGCCTCTAGAGGCCGCTTTATGCAAAACAGTTTTCATAGTTCTAATCTCCTTATTTGGTAAATGATTAAACCCAACTTTATCCATGAGCTTGTCGTAAGTTGAAGAGTTCCCATTAGCAGCAATCGCTTTCCCGGCCACCATAGCGCCTAGCCCTCCAAGAACAGATTGCTGTAAAAACTTTTTTCGGTTCATAGATACATTGGTTTTTATTTGTTGGTACAAATATCTCGAGCAGGAGAGAATGAAACCATGTGAAAATCGTGGTGAGTGATGTAAAAAAGAAGGTTGGAATTAAACCATTTCGTAACTTATACATCCAACCCTGTAAACCCAGATCTTATGAAGAAAGTCACTCTGTTAGGTATAACGGCATCAGCCCTGTTGTTTATGTCTGGAACTATCTATTTAGATAGTTTATTTAACTACGCCAATCAAACTGTTCCAAATTACATTAATAAAGACAACACCAATAGTAACCCCGTTACAGATGAAGGAGCCACTTTAGGTAGAGTACTGTTCTACGATAAAGAATTGAGTGCCAATGGAAACATTGCTTGTGCTAGTTGTCATAAGCAAGAGTTTGCATTTAGCGATACGGCAGTTCAAAGTATTGGCTTAACGGGTGGTTTAACAGGCCGACATAGCATGCGTTTGGTGAATGCAAGATTTGCAGATGAAGACAATTTCTTTTGGGATGAAAGAGCTACTTCGTTAGAAGATCAAACTACTAAGCCTATTCAAGACCACGTAGAAATGGGTTTCTCAGGAACAAATGGAGACCCAGATATAGATAGTTTGATTCGAAAACTAGAAACTATAGACTATTACGATCCATTATTTACAGTAGCTTTTGGAGATGCCATCATAACCGAGAATAGAATGCAGCAGGCACTAGCTCAGTTTATTCGAAGCATACAATCATTCGATTCAAGATACGATCAAGGACGAGCACAAGTGAATAATGATGCGATGGACTTTCCAAATTTTACCGCAAGCGAAAATGCTGGAAAGCGACTTTTCATTCTTCCACCACCTGCTGGCGGAGCTGGTTGCGTAGGATGTCATCGCCCACCAGAGTTTGATATTGACCCAGCAACTGGAAACAATGGAATTACAGGGCAGGCTGGTAGCCAAGGAGGAACAGACTATACCAATACAAGAGCGCCATCGTTACGAGACATTGTAAACCCTAGTGGCGATTTAAATGGGCCATTAATGCATACAGGAGAAATTACCACCCTAGAAGAGTTGATAGACCATTACAATGCTGTTCCGCAAGATCCGAATAACACCACTTTAGATAATCGTTTAGCAGGACCAGGCGGAAACTTGAATTTAACCAATCAAGAAAAGGCCGACTTGGTGGCGTTCTTAGGAACACTTACTGGCAGTGATATCTATACCAATGAGATATGGAGTGACCCGTTTGATGAAAATGGAAACTTGACGGTAGAGGCTTCAACGGGAATAGCTGAATCGTTTGCAGAAAAAGTACAGTTGTTCCCAAATCCAGCTTCTGACTTTGTTCAAGTTACTGGAATTACGGAAGTGACAGATTTTAACCTGTTTTCGGTAAGTGGTCAGCTAGTACAATCAGGCATCCTTTACCCAAGTGAACGCATAGCCGTAAACCATCTACAAGAAGGAGTTTATTTGATTTCATTAACCCAAAATGGTGAAAAGCCGTTAACCATTCGCTTTGTGAAATCCCGTTAGTAGTGGCATTGCAAGTAGTGTTTCATCAGATGAAATGAGTAGTTGGTAGAAAACTAAAAGAAAAAGAGAGCATGGTTCGATATTTGTCATCATTGATCTAAGAAAAGCCTAATTCTTAGTTTTTGTTTGTTCTTGACTGGAGCAATGGCCCATGCAGATGTTCAGTTTGTTCCTACCGAGGAAATCTTGTTAGCAAGTGACCTCATTATTCAAGCCAAAGTTAGATCTGTTACTCAAGCATATTTTAGAGTAGAGATTACCGAGGTTTTTGCAGATCAAGGTCAATTTGGGTTGAATTCTGGGCAATACTTAAAAATAGACAACATCCACTGGCGTGGCTGTATGTCTCCGTTCGATATTAGCAGGTACGATACCGTAGCATTAGCACTTACCAAAGTTCCAAATGGTTGGCGAATCACAAATTCAGAGTACATACCAGCATTTAAAAATGGTAGAGCAGAGCTAGTACAAGATTGCCCACATACAGATTATGTAACTAGCGAGTGGAAACTAGAGATAAGTGAGCTAGTACGTTTTTTCAACTATGAAGATGATATAGTATGTGCCTCAACGGATTTGTTGTCGTTTAACTCCAAAACTAAAAGTAGATGGGTTAAACTCCTGTATCAATGCTATTACGAAGGGTATTGGAAAGAGTGGAGTGCAGATTTTGATTGTGGAGCAGAAATCGTGCATGTAGAAGAACCTATCGAGAGAACCATAAACCCAGACAGCATAGTTTATGAGTTTTGTGCATTAAGCCCAGAACCATTTGAAGGATTATACGATACGTTAAAACATATAGGATATCGCACGTATTTACACGAGAAAGAATTATTAGATGCGAATGGCATGGATGGTAAATTCTACGTTAGCTTAATAGCAGAACAAGACAGTTCTGTGAGTAATGTAACAGTTATTCGATCTCTTTATAATCCGTTAGATGAGTTTGTAGAGCAACAAATAGCACAGTCAGTTAGGTTAATTCCTGGAGGGTTGTCAGAATCACGTAAAAGAAGATGTAGGTATACTTTACCAATTCGTATTATTAGAGAACTTTAATTGCCGTTGATGAGTTGTATGTTTGATACACGATCAAAAAAATAGAAACTATGGCTACAATAACATTAGGAGGAAACGAAATCCACACGACAGGTGAATTACCTGCAGTAGGTTCTCAAGCTCCAAACTTTACATTACGTAAAACAGATTTATCAAGCGTATCGTTGGCAGATTATGCTGGAAAACGATTGGTGTTGAACATCTTTCCAAGTATAGATACAGGAGTATGTGCTACATCGGTTCGCATGTTTAACAAGAGAGCAAGCGAAGTAGAGAATACAGAGATTTTGAACATTTCTCGTGATTTACCATTTGCACAAAAACGTTTCTGTGGGGCAGAAGGAATTGAGAATGCAGATACACTTTCAGATTTTGAAGCAGGAGCATTTGGAAAAGACTATGGGTTAAACATTGAAGATGGTCCAATGGCACAATTACACTCGCGAGCAATTGTGGTAGTTGACGAAGCAGGTAAAGTGCTTTACACAGAGCAAGTTCCAGAAATTGCACAAGAGCCAGATTACGAGAAAGCCTTATCAGCATTGAAATAGCGATTAAAAAACTTTGAAAAAAGAACATATTTTTTTCGAGCGCATTTGTAAGATTAAAAAACCTGCTTATATTTGCATCCCGTTTGAGAAAAACGGTTGTT
>DIYR01000026.1 GCA_002429085.1 Flavobacteriales bacterium UBA6049 | reverse complement strand
CCACGTTTCGTTCGGTCTTTCGGGCACCAGCTGCCGTTTGGCACAATGTTACTCTGAGGTATGTAAACTTTACTTTAATTTCTTGTTGCCCTAATTTAAAATCTGACACCATCTTTCAAATTGATTCGAATTCACCTTTTAGCGAGATCTTAACACCTCATCACAAAACTTTCTAATAGTGTTGCATGTTCGAAGCGCATGCTACTTCAATTTATTTACCTGTTATGAAATACAGTTTTACCATTCTTTTCAGCGTGTTACTCTCGTTTGCTGCATGGGCTCAACAAAGGCAATTCACTCCAAATGTGATTACGGGTAAAATCATAGATGGATCTACCAAAAGCGCAATGGAATATGCCACTATCTCGTTACTCAAAGCCAGCGATTCGTCATTTGTAGATGGAACCATTACAGATGCAAGCGGAACGTATGCCATCAACTCTCGCTCTGGTCGTTTTTTGATTCGTGTTAGTTTCATGGGCTATTCTCCTCATATACAAGAAGTTTCTGTTCCTCGTGGTCAAGGTCAAACAATACAAGTATCTACCATTACCATTGCACCCGATATGGCATTACTAAACGAGGCTGTTGTAGAGGCTGATCGAAGTCAGGTGTCTTTATCACTAGAAAAGAAAACCTATGAAGTGGGCAAAGACCTCTCCTCTATTGGCGGATCTGCCACTGATGTGCTTGAGAATGTTCCCTCTGTTACCGTGGACGATGAAGGAAACGTAAGCTTACGAGGAAGTGGTAGCGTGCGTATTTTGATTGATGGTAGACAAAGCGGAATGGTGGCACTTAGTGCACAAGATGCATTACAAATGCTACCGGCCGATATGATTGAGCGTATTGAAGTAATTACCAATCCAAGTGCCCGCTACGATGCAGAGGGAATGGCAGGAATCATCAACATCATTACCAAGAAAGAAAAGAAGAAGGGCACCAATGCTACGTTAACACTTAATGCTGGAATACCCGAGAATTACCAAGCTTCACTAAACGTAAACCACCGCACTGGTAATTGGAATTTTTATGGCGGATATGGGTATCGAAAAAGCAATTTTGATGGATTCAGTTACGAGGAACTAACAACTACTACTGGAGACTCAACCAGCTTTATAGTGCAAGATCAAGACAGAAATAGAGCACGCGAAAGCCACAGTTTACAAGGCGGATTCGAATATCAATTAGGTGAATACAACACTTTTAGCGCTAATGGTGCATGGCGCGTAAGTGATGGAAAAAACACCAATCGTGTTGAGTATGAATTCTCTGATAATAATGGGTTGTACGCTACACCCCTTCGGTTAAATTCTGAACAAGAAGATCGCGTAAATGGAGATATTGGGCTAAACTACACCAGAACATTCGCTGAAAAGAAACGACAATTAATGGTTGATCTCACCTATTCTACTAGCGATGAAACAGAAGATACGGATGCCGAGCAATACGATTTATCTACAGTAGGTCGGCCTGAGGTTGGGACAACGCTCTACCAACACACCTTAAACGAAGAGGATGTTGAAAATTGGGTAGCGCAAATTGATTATGTTGATCCGTTTGGAAAAAATGGAACGTTTGAAACTGGTTTAAAATCTAGCATCAGAACTATTTCATCCAACTACATGGTAGAAGAACGTGATAACCCTTCGGCAGACTGGGAAGTGCTTCCAGAAGTGACGAATGGTATTGTATACGATGAAGAGATACATGCTGGGTACATGATGTATAGTCATAAATGGGATAAAATTTCTTTAGTGGCTGGCTTACGTGGCGAGTATTCAATCATTACTGTGACTCAAAGAGAACTAGATACTGAAGACAAAAAAGAGTATTTCGATCCTTTTCCAACAATTCACCTTTCGTATCAATTCAACAAAGAACAAAGCATGCAGTTGAGTTACAGTAGAAGAATTAACAGACCTGGTTTTTGGACTTTGAATCCTTTCTTCTCGTATGAGAATCCGCTTAGTTTTA
This sequence comes from Flavobacteriales bacterium UBA6049, assembly GCA_002429085.1. Lineage (GTDB taxonomy): Bacteria > Bacteroidota > Bacteroidia > Flavobacteriales_G > Salibacteraceae > UBA6049. Next base: position 907 of record DIYR01000026.1, on the reverse strand, counting down.
GAAGTGGAAATCCTAACCTAGATCCTGAATACACCAATGCATTGGAACTAGGATATCTATGGTTTCAAGAAAAATGGAACATTAATCCGAGTGTTTATTACCGTCACACAACTGGGGTGATTCAGTGGATTTCGCAAGTTGAAAATGGCGTAACCGTTACCCGACCCGAAAATGCCAATACACAAAACAGTTATGGTGTGGAACTAACAGGAACATATCGACCGTTTAAATGGTGGAACCTAAACGGAACCATTAACGCTTATGGATCTCACTTAGATGGCACAAACCTATCAGAAGGAGCACAACGCGATTTCTTTACTTACACTATTCAAGGTAGTAGTCTCTTTAAGATTCCTAAGTTGTTCAATGTTCAAATAAGAGGAAACTACCAAGCTGAACAAGAAACGGCACAAGGAAAGCGATTGAGTATGGCTTTTGTTGATTTGGGTATAACCAAAGAGTTTTGGGACAGAAAAGCTACCGCTAGCTTTAGAATAAGAGATGTGTTTAATACGCGTTATAGAAGATCTGAAAGTGCTGGAGCTAACTTTGATATGTATAACGAAAGTAGGTGGAGGCCAAGAATGTTTACGTTTGGAATTACCTACCGCTTGAATCCAAATGAACGCCAACGTCAACCTCGTAATTCAGGATTTGATAGTGGTGGTGGTGAGTAAAATGCAAATCAGGTAAGATTATATAAACAACAGTATTACCTAAACATCGGAAAAATGCACATTCATCCCAAAAAAGGAATAGAGAATCTAATATTCGGCATGAACATGAAGGCTGTCGAATCTATCCTTGGTAAACCAAATCGCGTGTTGATTGATCCGCATAATGAAGATGACGTAATTTGGGAATATACCAAAGAAAAATTAAGGTTGACATTCTACAAAAACGAAAG
>DIYR01000171.1 GCA_002429085.1 Flavobacteriales bacterium UBA6049 | reverse complement strand
TGAGTAGTGCAGCGGCTTGTTCAAAAAATCGATTATTGAAATCTACAATCTCTTTATAGCTACGATGATTTGTGTCTAGTAACTCTTCTTTGTAATAGCGGTGTAAGCTATTTAAATGCTCTCGTTCAACAGGGTTGTTTACCTCGCTTGGAGCCTTGCCAAGTTTAATAAACTGCTCAGAGTCACCACCCCGCCAACGGTAAATAGATTGTTTGGCATCTCCAACAACCATATTAAAATAAGAACTAGCCAATGAATTAGTGTACAACGGAATCAAATTGTTCCATTGAATGGTAGAAGTATCCTGAAACTCATCTACCATATAATGATGATAGCGTTCGCCAATTCGCTCATAAATAAACGGAGCCGTTTCTGTTTGAACAAGTTGATGAACCAACTCATTAAATGAACTTAGCGATACCACGTTTAGTTCAGATTTAACGCGTTCAAACGTTTGGCTTAATAAGTTGATAGTAGCTTGTTGGTATACATTCTCAGCCAAAAGCTGATACATAACATAGCCTTGGTACTCTTCGAATAGCTTTTCTAGTTTGGGTCGAAGTGTTTGTTCAATTTCATACTGATATTGTTCAATACTTGGCTTTGGCTTTTTTCCAGTCCAGTCTCCACCGGTGATGAATTTCATCATCTCGGTATTAAAAGGATTGGTTTTAACCTTATCGGCAGATTGTAAGGCAATGAACGTTTTTGCTAAACTAGATCGAGCTCCACCTTTAAAATCTCCAATGTCAATTCTACGTTCTTCTAAAAAAGCAAGACACTCTTTTCCGATGGTAGCACATTCACTTTCAAATGTTTTGAGTTGTTTTTGCAAGAATTCTTGAAACTGAATGTAGGCATCTTCAGTAATAGGTTGTAACGATTCAAAAACAGGTTTTAACTCATTTTTAAGTAGTGTTCTTCCTACCTTCATGAGCTCGTTTTCAATGCGTCTAGAGGCTTCTTTTTCAGTTTGATGTAAAATAAACTGAGTAAGAATTTTTGTTAGGGCAGTATTCTCTTTACCCGTTTCATCTAAAAGTTCGTCAACTGCTTGTTCCAGTAACTCATCATTGTTTAATTCAACTCTAAATTGAAACGGTAGGTTTAAATCATAAGCAAACTGATGAACAAGCCTACTCACAAAGCTATCTATGGTACTAATAGATAGATCGGCATAGTGATGAATTAAATCCGTTAGCAAGAATTTAGACCTACTACCAAGTTCAGCTCTATCAATTTGCAATTTCTCACAAATAGCATCTGCAATGTGAATGTCTTCGGTAATTTCTGGAGACGAAAAGTGTCTTAAAGCTTGTAGCACACGTTCTTTCATTTCGTGCGCAGCTTTGTTGGTAAAGGTAATAGCAAGAGTTTGCCTAAACCCAACAGCAGAGTTTGCACTTAGGGCAAGAGCCAAGAATTCAGTAACTAGGGTAGAAGTTTTTCCTGACCCTGCGGATGACTTATAAACGACAAAACTCATATATAATCCATCAAAAGTAGGAGAAACCAAACTTGAGTAGAGTGTGATGTACTAACTTACCCAACTATTTTTTTAAGCAAAGCGTCTATACCATTATGAAATACATGTTGATAGTTTGCCTATTCCTAACCACTCAACTTGTTAATGCCCAAGCCGAAACATATCTAGATCAGGAGATTTTAGTGCAGTTTGAAAAATCTGTAGACCCACATGAATGGATTAAATCAAACGAATCGATCGCCACTTTTTCTATTGAACAGGTGGTTAGTGAGCGATTAGCGATATATCGATTAGCTTTTATTGAACCTTTTGATGCAATGCAAGTTGCGCGCAAAGCAAACTCAGCAGAAGGAGTTATTGTTTCTCAAGTAAACCATACTGGGGTGAAAAATAGGGCAACCCCTAATGATCAAAGCTTTTCGCAACAATGGTCGTTTAGCTCAAATGCCCCAGGAATTTCGAACGCCCCTCAAGCATGGGATATAACTACAGGAGGGTACACCGCCAAAGGAGATAGAATTGTGGTAGCTGTAATTGATGGAGGATACTTTTTAGATCATGAAGATTTGAGTTTCTACACCAATACGGCAGAAATACCAAACAACAATATAGACGATGATAACAATGGCTATGTGGACGATGTGCAAGGTTGGAATGCTTCAACTCAAACAGGAGTTCATCCGCTAGATAATCATGGAACGCATGTTAGTGGAATAGTTGGAGCTAAAGGGAACAATGGCATTGGTGTTACAGGTGTTAATTGGGATGTAGATGTACTACCCATTACCTCATCAACATCTATTGAAAGTGATGTGTTAATAGCATATAGCTATGCACTAAATATGAGAGCTAGGTATAACGAAACAAATGGTACTGAAGGAGCTTATGTAGTATCTACAAACTCATCGTTTGGAATAGACTTTGGTGATCCAGCAAGTTACCCACTTTGGTGTGCTTTTTACGATAGTTTAGGCGCCTACGGAATTCTTAGTGCAGGTGCAACGGCTAACCTAGGAATTAACATAGATATTACAGGAGATATTCCTACAGCATGCCCTAGTAATTTCTTGGTAGCTGTTACCAATACAACTCAAGCAGGTAGTAGAAACGGAGGAGCTGCGTATGGGGCTACTCATATTGATTTAGGAGCACCTGGAACAGGTATATACAATACGTTGAATTTTCATAACTACGGTCAGCAAACAGGAACATCAATGTCTACCCCAATGGTAGCAGGTAGTGTTGCGCTAATGCACAGTGCGTTGTGCTCTAATTATTTAGATGAGTATCAGGGGAAAGATGATAGCTTAGCACTTCACTTAAAAGACATTTTATTGGCAACAGTAACTCCCCAATCAGATATCCAAAATACGACTGTTAGTGGTGGAAGATTAAACCTTTATAAGGCGGTAGATTCATTACGATATTTTAATTGTATTCGAGGAACAGAAATTTCTGAATTTGATACCTGCGGAGGTTGCGAAGGAAAGGCCACAGTTCAAGTGGCTGAAGGACAAGTTCCTTTCAGTTTTAATTGGAGTTCTGGAGTAAACGATTCTGTATTAGTTGCTTGTAAAGACGACTATACTGTAACCGTTACAGATGATCTAGGATACACAAAAACATTCAGTATTACCATTGATGGCAACGATGAATTTGAATCAAATTCTACGGTAAACAATACTGTAAATGGCAACGATGGATCTATATCATTGAATCCATCAGGAGGTAATGGAGCTCCTTATACGTATCAATGGAACACAGGAGAATCAACAGCTGCCATTAGTGGATTGTCAAATGGGTCATACACGGTTACTATTACGTCAGCACCATGTACTTGGACAGAATCATTTGATATCGTTACAACAGGTATTGGAACTTTAGCGAATGGAATAAACTTACGGGTATTTCCAAATCCTTCTTCATCAGAACTTACAATTGAGGCAGAAGAGGACATACGTAATTTGAAATTGATAGACTTAAGCGGGAGAGTAGTATTTCAAGTGGCTTATTCTTCTAATCGTATAAGTTTAGAAACCAGTTCTTTGGTAAACGGATTATATGTTCTTTCAGTTGAAAATCAATTTGGTGAAGAGATTTTGACTAAAGTCACAATTCAGCATTAAAGAGCGTTGTAAATTCGCACCGTGCGCTCAAAACAAATGTTGTCTTGGTTAATGTTCATGGTTGCGGTAATCACGCTAAACATGAATGGCATTTTCTACGCAAAATACCAGTGGAATAAGTCAGAGATTACCAAGTTGTTTTGTATAAATAAAGATAAACCTCGTTTAAAGTGCGATGGGAAGTGTCACCTACAAACAACATTGCGTACAGTAGAAGATCAACCTGCATCTAAGGGAGTGTTGTTAAACTATGTTTCCTTAACAGTGTTTGCAGAAGAGCTTGCAGAACAGCGTATTCCAGCATGGGATGAAATAATTTCTTCTCACGCTATTCAATGGGTAATGGGATTCCCGTTACATCAACTACAGTTTATTTTTAAGCCGCCAATTTAGGATTGAATAGAACCCCAACTTGTTTAACCGCAAATTATCTGTTCACATTCTAAATTTTATCATGAAACGATTTTTGATGGCATTCTTGTTATTGAATGCTTCATGGGCATATGCATGCGATATGTGCTCTGTTTATCTAACAATTAACCCTACAGACTATAAACATAGCTTACAATTGAATTATCGATACAGAGGTGCCTCTGCGATGATCAAACAGGGCTTTCTAAATCAGCAGCAAGCCCATGTAGGTAGCGGCTATTTTCCTGAAGATACGCATGTAGAAGAGTATTTTCATACCATAGATGCATGGGGGAATTTCTTCTTATCCGAAAGGCTTCAGTTAATGGTGAATTTACCATACCAAATTGCTGAGAACTACTATAACGATACCATTGTGCAAGAAGCAAGTGGAATTGGAGATATCAGTAGTTTGCTAATGTATCAGGTGCATAATACCAAGGCAGAAGCACCTACCAAATTTCGTCAGCGTTTTAGTGTAGGAGGAGGGTTGAAACTGCCAACTGGAAAATATAAGATGGAAATGGACGAAGAACCTATTCAACAAGAATACCAACCAGGTACAGGTAGTATAGACTTTATTCTTAATGCGCAATACTTGATGCGTTATAAGAAAGCAGGTTTATCTGCAAACGTGTTGTACAAAATAAATGGAGAAAATAATCAAGAGTATGCCTTTGCTAACGGAACCAACATTGATGTTCGGCTGTTTTACCAAATAAGCGCAACAAAAAGTTTCGTAATAATGCCTGAATTAGGGGTGTTTTACGAAGAAGCAGAGCGCGATACTGAGCGTGGAAATCAAGTATATGGAACAGGTGGAAGTGCAGCATTTGGTTCGCTTGGTTTACGCACTTTTTACAAAGATTTTTCGTTAGTAGGAACGTACTTTAGTCCTTGGAATGAAAACTTACATGATTTTCAACTGGCTAATAAAGAGCGATTTGTAATAGGATTAATTTATACCTTCTCATAATCATGCAAAAGACAAAAATTGTAGGTGTAGTTGTACTATCAATGATTGGGTTCATTGCTTGTGAGCAAGATGAAAAAGTAATCGATCCTGAAGTAGGAGGAGAGCCAACTCCTTATTTTTTGGAAACTCCTCGAGGTTTTCCTGAAATGGAAATTCCTGCAGATAATCAATTGACGGTTGAGGGAATTGCATTGGGCAGAAAACTATTCTATGATCCCATTCTATCATTAGGTAATCAACAGAGTTGCGCTAGTTGTCACAATCAGGAGTTTGGGTTTACCGATAACGGGAACGCTACTAGTGAAGGAGTAGAAGGCACTTTTGGTAATAGGAATGCTATGGCTATTATTAACCTAGGATGGGATAGACATTTCTTCTGGGATGGTAGATCTCGTACTGTAGAAGAGCAAGCATTTGAGCCAGTTCCAAACCCAATTGAAATGAATATTAGTTGGGCAGACGCATTGGTAAAACTGAATGCACATTCAGAATATCCATCGTTATTCAGACAAGCCTTTGGAATCAATGAAATTGATTCTACCGATGTGGTAAAAGCTATAGCACAGTTTGAGCGTACTGTGATTTCTTCAAATTCTAAATATGATTTGGTAAGAAGAGGAGAGGCTCAGTTAAGCCCGCAGGAGAGAGAAGGCGAAGCTATTTTTTTCTCTGAAAGAGGTGATTGTTTTCATTGCCACAATTATCCATTCTTTACAAGTGGAGATTTTCATAACAATGGTTTGCAGCAAGTTATTGTAGACTTAGGCAGAGCAGGTGTAACGAATAACCCAATAGATGAGGGCAAGTTTAAAGCACCTACATTACGAAACATCGAAAAAACAGGTCCTTACATGCACGATGGAAGATTCACAACCCTTGAAGAAGTGGTTGAATTCTACAATTCAGAAGTGAACCAAAGTTTACCAACAATTGATCCGTTGATGGTTAAGAGTAATAGGCCAGGAGGAAATCTGGGTTTATTTCCCTCAGAAAAAGAAGCACTCGTGGCATTCTTGAAGACCTTAACGGATACAACATTCTTAGAAAATCAAGCATTTTCACCTCCTGTAAAGTGATAAATTTTGTTATTGAGTTGATTGTCGAATTAATATTTTAAGGAAGGCATAGGTAATAAACCCTTATTGGGAGAAAATTGTATCTCTTACAACGGTTGAGTAGCATTGTACGTCCTACCCTTACAAGCCTTAAAACCCCGTTGTATGAGAAAGCAGTGGATTTTAGTTATTCTTTCCCTTTGGATTGCTCAATCAGTATTGGGACAATGTCCTACCATTAATGATGGGTTTGGAGTGGCATCCAATAATCCATATTTCATTGGCTGTTCTGGTACTGATTATACAATTTTCGTTCAACCAAATGCGGCTTTAGGGCAGTACACTATTGATTGGGGAGATGGAACATTTTCTAATGGTACATCATTAGTTCCTCCAAACTTTGTAACACATACTTATACTGCAACAATAGACACATTCAACATTATAATTACTGATGTAACAAATGGATGTTCTATTCTAGGAGTGGTAGTAATGGAGGAGCCTGTAAATGCCAGTATCCAAATACCTATTGGGGGTGTAACCCAAACATGTGCACCAGCATTTATTGATTTCATTAACTCTAGTACCGATGTCTCTCCAACAACAGTTTTTACTTGGACATTTGGTGATGGAAGCCCCCCTTTAGTTTTTGGTCCCGGAAATGCTGGACAAACAATTTCTCATCAATATTTACGTAATACGGTAAACTGTAATACGGTGGTAACGTTAGAAGCAGAGAACTACTGCAGTTTCGGAAATCCCACTACTGCGCAATTTTCCCCTATTCAGATTTACGATTTAGATGATGCATTGATTAATGCAAGTGCTCAGATTCTTTGTTACCCGGATACAACAGTAACCTTTACCAACGCTACCAATAAGAATTGTGTTCCACAAGGAAATGTACAGCAACGTTACGAGTATTGGAATTTCGGTGATCACTGGGGGTTGGGCTACGATTCCATTATCAACTGGCAGCCATTTGACCCTCCTGCAAGACCAGGTTATACAATAGCGTTTCCTGGAATTGGCTCATATACCATCATGATGATTGACAGTAATATGTGTGGTCAAGATACGGCATACATTACCATCGATATTGTACCTCCGCCAACTGCAGCTATTTCTTCTAATAGAGATACAATATGTGCTGGTGAAAACGTAACATTTTATAATAACTCAACTGGAGGAGCCAACGTATTTAGTTGGAATTTTGATAAGGGACAAGGGTGGCAGAATTTAAATGGGAATAATAAGAATAGAAACTATCCAAATCAGGGAGTGTATGATGTAGGACTTGCGGTTGATATCAATGGTGGGAGTCCAGGATGTAGAGATACTGCGTATGTTCCACTTGTGGTGGAACCAAGTCCAGTTGCTGATTTCATTTTGAGTGATGATGAAGGCTGTGACTCATTAGATGTGGTAATCACCGATAATTCGCAAAATGTAGCTACTTGGAGTTGGAACTATGGAAATGGAACAACTGCATCGGGTAATACACCTCCCAGCACATCATATACTTCTCCAGGGAATTATAGTATTCAGTTAGATGTGGTCCATCCAAATGGGTGCGTTACTTCAACAACAAGACAAGTCACTGTTCATCAAAGTCCAATAGCAGGCTTTTTACCTAATAACGTATGTCAGCAAGTAGTGGCATCGTTTCAAGATTTATCATCTGCTCCAACTGGAGATCCTATCATTAGTTGGGATTGGGATTTTGGAAATGGGGGAACTTCAAATCTTCAGCATCCAAATTATACGTTTGGTAGCGCAGGGAGTTATGCATTTGAGCTAATTGTAGCTACGCAACATTGTGCTGATACTATCAACGATACGTTAACTGTTGAACCAAAGCCTGTTGCACAATTCTCCGTAGATCAAAATGCTGGTTGTCCAGATTTAGCAGTACAGTTTACAAATGGCTCAACAGGTGCAGTTAATTATCAATGGACTTTTGGTGATAGCTCATCTAGTACAGTTGTCAATCCCACAAACTCATATACGAACAATCAGTTTAGTGATACTACATATCAAGCTACACTAATAGCCGAAACAGCTTTTGGTTGTAGAGATACTACTTCACAAACCATTACAGTGTTTGGTGTACCTCAAGCAGGAATGACATTTAATTCAACACCTTCATGTGGTCCAGTTGAGGTGCAGTTTGGAAATACATCTATTGCTGCAGTATCCTATTCGTGGGATTTTGGTGATAGTTCTTCTAGTGTGGCCGCTACACCAGCACATATCTTCAATAACCAGACATTGTTTATTACTGATTATCAAGTTGAATTAGTGGCTACTAGTGCAAATGGGTGTACAGATACAACAACAGATATTGTAACCGTGTATCCAGAGCCTGTTTTTCCTTTTAGTACTATTCCTGATTCGGGTTGTTCTCCATTAACAGTTACATTTCCAGCTTTAATAGGAGCAGTGGTTTATGATTGGGATTTTGGCGATGGAACAACAGCAGCTGGACAACAACCCACTCATACATTTATTAATACAACTACCAACAACCAGCAGTTTCAAGTTCAGCTAGTTGCTACAAGTTCGTTTGGTTGTGCAGATACCACTTATGAAGATGTTATTGTTTACCCAAAACCAACTGCTGATTTTTCATTAGATACAAATGAAGGATGTTCTCCAATAGCAGTGAATATTGCGAATAACTCTATTGGTTCAGCTGTTTTTGATTGGGCTTTTGGTGACGGTCAAACGGATACTACAAATGCGCCAAACTTTAGTCATCTTTACGACAACAATTCTGGTGCTTTGCAACAGTATTTACTTTCTTTAATTGCCATAACTCCAGAGGGATGTGCCGATACACTGGATAGCACAATTACGGTGTTTCCAGAGTTAAGTTACGCAGTACCACAAAATGATACAGGTTGTCACCCACTTACTGTTGATTGGCAAGTTCCAGGAACTGGAGGTAGTACTTTTCAATGGCAACTTGGCGATGGAGCAATTGTAAATCAACAAAATCCACAACACACTTTTCTGAATGCTGATTTAACAAATGATACTACCTATCAAGCCATTTTTGAAGCCACTTCGACTTACGGATGTACTTATGATGATACAACATTAGTTACAGTGTATCCAGTGCCAATTGCTCAGTTCAATCAGGATGTTTCAGATGGATGTACACCATTACAAGTATCGTTTACAAATACGTCATTAGGAGCCACAGTATTCAACTGGCAATTTTCGAATGGGAATACCTCTTTAGTTCAACAACCAGTTTCAGAATTATTCACCAATACAATTCTAAGTCCTGATTCAACTTTAAATCAATTAATTGTAACTAATTCGTTTGGCTGTTCAGATTCAACATACGATTCACTTGTAGTTTATCCAGAAGTAAGTTATCAATTACCTGAGCCCGACACTGGCTGCCATCCATTAAGTGTAAATTGGCAAGTACAGGGTTCTGGAGGCGATTTCTTTCAATGGGCATTTGGTGATGGAGCTGTTGTAAATCAGCAAAATCCACTGCATACTTATGCAAATACCAATCATCTGGTAGATTCTGTATACGAGGCAATCTTCTCAGCTTCATCTGTATACGGATGTTCGTTTACAGATAGTATAGCAGTTCAGGTATATCCAGTTCCACTCGCTCAGTTTACCCAAGATATATCGGCAGCTTGCACTCCGGTAATGGTAAGTTTTATAAACAATTCCATAGGAGGGAATCAATATAACTGGCAATTTTCGAATGGGAATAGTTCGGTAATCCAGCAGCCAGCACCAGAGCAGTTTGTAAATGCCATTCTGATTCCAGACTCTACTCAAAATACTTTAGTGGTAACCAATTTGTTTGGCTGTTCTGACCAAACAGATGAGTCGCTAGTGGTCTATCCAGAGGTAACCTATCAACTTCCTATACCAGATACTGGATGTCATCCACTAGAGATTAATTGGCAAGCTTCTGGAATTGGGGGAGATTTCTTCCAATGGGAAATGGGAGATGGAACAATTATCAACCAGCAGAACCCACAGCATACATATCAAAACTTAAGTCATGTAACCAATACATCGTATAAAGCAAAATTTTTAGCAACGTCAACATATGGTTGTATCTATGAAGATAGTATAGAAGCACAAGTTTATCCAGTTCCATTGGCACAGTTTGTTCAAACAGCACCAAATGGCTGTACTCCATTTTCTTTAGGCTTTACAAATACATCTATTGGAGCAACTACTTTCAGTTGGGATTTTGGAAATGGCAACAATTCAAATATCCAATCACCTTCAAATGAGATATTCACGAATGCGTTTGCCACGGCAGATTCAGTAAATAATTTGCTGATTGTATTAAACTCACAAGGATGCTCTGATACAGCATCAAATCCTTTGATAGTTTTTCCTGATGTTTTTGCTTCGTTCACAGCTGATACCATTGGGTGCCATCCATTTGCCACTTCATTTGTTAACTCTTCTTCAGGAGCAACGAGCTTTACATGGAATTTTGATAATGGTAATATTAGCTCTATTCCTGCACCAACAGAAACCTTTTTGAATAATGGAGTAGGACCTTTGACCTACGATGTAGAAATGTATGCGTTCTCTCAATTTGGTTGTTCAGACACAGCAGACCTACAGATTACGGTAAATCATAAGCCTTTAGCGAGTTTTGGAATAACGGGAACACAAGGGTGCTCACCATATGAAGTAGAGGTTACTCATACTTCGTTAAATGCAGATTATTTGGATTGGAATTTTGATGATGGAACCACACTCAGTTCTGGTTTACCCTTAATTAGCCATACGTATACAAATGGATCAAATATTCCAATTACGTATAACCTGGAACTAATTGCTAGTACCATTGATGGTTGTGCTGATACGGCCTTTCAGCCAGTAACAGTTAACCCAGCTATTGAGGCAAGCTTTTTAGCAGATACTATTGGTTGTAGTCCATTAACAATCAATACGACCAATATTTCAATAGGTGCTGCTGCATATGAGTGGAGTTACGGAAATGGTAATGGAAGTAACCTTTCTAGTCCCATTATTACATACGAAAACTCTACTCCAAATGAAATAGATTATACTTTACGGCTAATTACTAACTCAGCTTTTGGTTGCTCAGATACCGTGCAAAAAATTATTAGGGTATTTCCAGAACCAATTGCGCTGTTCTCTGTTAATCCGCAGACTTTAATTTACCCAGATAACACAGTAGGAATTACCAATTTAACTAATGGAACATGGAATTATAATTGGGAGTTCGGAGATGGTTCAACATCCACAGTAGAGCAACCCGACTCAATTACTTATAGTGGAGTAGGTGAGTACAGAATTTTGCTAGAGATCTCAAATGACTTCTGCAATGATACCTCTTCTAGAACCATACGAATTGTGCCACCACCTCCAATTGCAAACTTTATTGGAAGTGGAGAAGGATGCGTACCTTTAACAATCGACTTCGAGAATAATAGCCAATATGCTTCTGGTTTTTTGTGGGAGTTTGGCGATGGGAACTCTTCAGGGTTATCAAATCCTAGGTACACATACTTTCAACCAGGAACATACACTGTAAGGTTGATAGCAGAAGGCCCTAATGGAACGGATGAAATGCTAAAAGTTGATAGTGTGATAGTTCATCCAAAAGCAACAGCTTATTTTGATGCAACACCAGAGGCTGTTTCAGTACCTGGACAAGGAGTTCAATTCTTTAACTTAAGTACAAATGCATCCATTTACACATGGAGCTTTGGAGATGGAAATGAAAGTGAAGAAGAGCAGCCGAACTACTTTTATCAAAGACCAGGAGAATACTATCCACAACTAATTGCCCAAAATGAGTTTAACTGTCCTGATACCTTTTCTATTGAATTACCGATTACAGCAGAGGCAGATGGTAAGATAGATTTTCCTAATGCGTTTACACCGGATCCAAATAGCACGTCAGGAGATGGGTATTATACACCCGGAAGATTCAATGCAACTATTTTTCATCCAGTAATAACAGGTGTTGAGCAATATCATTTAACAATATATAATAGATGGGGAGAATTGGTATTTGAAACTCGAGATCAAAATCAAGGATGGAATGGATATTATCGGGGAGATATTGCTCAACAAGATGCTTACGTATGGAAAGCAGATGTAGTATTTATTAACGGCTCAGAAGAAACGTTTGTGGGCGATGTAACTCTTCTTCGATGAGGTTTATACAGTATTACATAGCAATTGTATTTCTCTGCGCTTTTAAGAGCTTTGTGCAAGCACAAGAACCTCAATACAGTCAGTTTTATGTAGCACCAATGTACTTAAATCCAGCTTTTGCTGGAAATACTGAAGGCATACGAGGGGCGTTGATCTATCGAAATCAATGGCCATCTATTCCTGGTACTTTTCAATCATTTTCAGCTAGTGTAGATGTTAATGCAGAAGACATCAACTCTGGAATAGGAGCTTTTGTACATCGTGATGTTGCTGGTAGTGGTGGATTGAGTTTTACCAGTGTAGGAATGGCGTATTCGTATACAATTAGGTTTAATCGTTTTTTGGCTTTTCGTCCAGCACTCGGAATGGCTTATGCACATCGTGGAATAGACCCATCAAAACTCAAATTTGGCGATCAACTTATTTCTGGTGGAATACTTGGAGTTCAAACAAACTTAGTAGCTGAAAATGTTAATTACATGGATGTAAGTGCAGGAGGCTTGTTTTTTGGCGATCGGTTTTTTCTGGGATATGGAGCCTTCCACATTAATAGACCCAATGAGAGTTTATTAGAGGAAGATGAGCTATCAAGTATCCGTCATGATGTGCACGGAGGTTATAAATTTCCTATGAGGCTTGATAATAGGGGGGAAGTGAAAACAAGCTTGACTCTAACAGCACATTATAAGTCACAACGCGAATGGGATCAATTTGATATTGGGGCATATTTTACATATAACCCGTTTATGGCAGGGCTCTGGTACAGAGGTATTCCAGGAGCTAAATCATTGAATGGTAACCCAAACAATGAAGCATTTGTACTCCTACTTGGTGTATCACTAGATAATTGGAGATTTGCATATTCTTACGACATTACTTTATCCCAATTATGGGGTAACACTGGTGGAGCACACGAAATTTCGTTGATTTATGAACGTGCTAGGAATAAGAGAAAACGAAGAAGATTTAGAGCTGTTCCTTGTCCAAGTTTCTAACGGATTAGATCAACTGATCCTTTATAGATTATTCCTTTTATATCCAGAGTGTAGAAATATACCCCAGGCTCTACTTCTTGACCAGTAAATGTTCTTCCATCCCAACTGTGACTAACACCAGTTGATTCATAGATAACTACACCCCAACGGTTAAATACTAACATATCTACGCAGTCCGCTAATTCTGGAGAGAAGTTAAACTCGAAGTAATCGTTAATTCCATCCCCATTTGGCGTGAAAACGTTTGGCAGAAACTCTTCTAAATTCTGAAAACCAAAACCTTGAGCAGGAAGTGATACTTGAGCTGAATCAAGACATCCATCTTGATTAGTTCCAACCATTATCAAAGTTCCAGGTTGATCATATGGTTGAATGAATCGAGTATCAAAATCTGTACTAATCAAAGTGCCATTATAAATCCAGCTAATGGAATCAGATCCTAATGTTTGATTACTTGTTTGATAAACAACACCATCACAACCTGCTTCACCTGTTTGATCGAATTGGGCGATAACACCAGGAGCTACAATTAACTCAATCGTTGAAGTGTCTGTACAGCGGTTGCTATCTGTTACAATTATTTGGTAGGTTGCAGATGAGTTAAGGACAATGTCGCTATTTGGCTGATCAGGATTAATAACACCTGTAGAAGGAATGTACTCATAAGAATAAGGAGCAAGTCCATTTACTCCTTCTGAGGAAGTAGAAATAACTTGTCCTTCGCAAGCAGAGGTATCCTGAGATGGAGTAATTATCATTACAGAAACAGTAGTAGTATCTGAATTAGTACATCCAATGGTATCTGTTACAAGAACCGTATAGATAGCTCCAGTATCGCTTGTGAAACTTGGATTTGCTAACGATGGATCATCCAAGTTTGTATTTGGAGTCCACTGATAAGTAGCACCCACTGGTCCAGTTGGAGAGCCTCCTAGTGACGTTGGTGCCAATTTACAGGCATACATTAAAGTATCTCCAGCATCAGCTAGAGGAATAGGTTGTACACCCACTATGATAGTATCTTCCGAGGTACATTGGTTTCCTCCAGTTGCTTCAACAACGTAAGTAGTTGTTGTTAATGGAAATGCCAATGGGTTTAGAATAGTGTCATCAGATAAACTAGCACCATTATTCCATTGAACTGTACCAGTAGTAATTGCGAGTAATTGAGCAGTGTCTCCTGTACAGACAATTGTATCTGGAACAACAGTTAACGGAGGGACAGGTAATATTGAAACTTCAGTAGTATCGCGGCCTGTACATGTATCGTTGCTTGTTTCTACTATATATGTACTCTGAATATCTGGATGAACCAAAGGATTGCTAACACTAGGATCAACAATATTTGTTCCCGTCCAAGAATAAGTAACATTTACGAATGCAGTAGGATTTCCACCAATGCGAACAGTGTCTCCTAAACACAAGGCCGTGTCTGGACCAGCATCAGTTGGAATAGTTGGATTAACAAGTACTTCAATCGTATCAACTCCTTCACAGCCAATTGTATCCGTATACTCTAAGCCGTAAACAGTTGTAGTAGATGGGAAGAATTGATAATCTTGATTTGATGGGTTCAGAATCGTTCCTGAAGGCGTCCATGTTGCGGCAGTTGTGTTTTGTAATGATAGTTCCAATGTATCACCAGGACATAGGTAATAATCATCTGCTAGGCCAGTAGGCAGAGGTTGATTCACAGTTACTGTAACTTGTTCTGTGCTTCTACAGCCGTTCGGATCATTTCCCTCAACAGTATATGTAGTAGTAGTGTTTGGGGTCGCCCAAGGGTTAGAATCTGTTGGATCTGATAAACCAGTACTAGGAGACCATGATACTGAAATGCCGTTAGGGGCTGTTGGAGAGCCACCAAGTTGCACAGAATCACCTAAGCAGATGGTATCTGAACTACCAGCATCTAACGATAGCTGGAATAGTGATATGTTTTTCTTGATGGTATCTGCTGGACAGCCATATTGACTGGTAACCAAAAGAGAAACCTCTCCAGTTGTACTAGTACCCCAATCTACTACAATCTCGTTACCATTATTCTGCGAAATTGTTCCACCTGTTACATTCCAATCATAAGTTGCAGAAGGAATATTGAAGGTAGAATACAAGATACTATCAGTCAACTGACATAATGTATCTGGCCCTGAGATGTTGGTTGGTCCTGTAAATGGTACAACTAAAACTTGATAAGATTCAATGAATTCTTTTGGAGGACAACCGTTGTCAGTTACACTTACATTGAATATGTATGGCTGGGTGGAACTTTGACCACATTGTGTTGACCAGCAAAATTCTGTTGATACTTCTCCATCTCCAATAGTAGGAGTGTTAATGGTTGCTGGAGGAGAAGTTATACCTGGATCGAAAATAACCCCAGAGGAAGTTAATCGAAGTGAATCTCCATTCGGATCATCATAATCCATATCAAAACAAATATTCTGACCTTCTTCTAAAACAAACACAGTTGGGTTTACTGCAACTGGGTTGGGAGTTGAGTTATCCTGAAATGGAGGAGGATTTGGTGGACAATTGACTGCTAGCAATTGAATATTTCTTCTTGTTAGACCTATTTGAATCCCATTTCGGTATTCTTTTATTTCAACAGCAACAACATAAATTCCAGCCATTGGTGCTGAAAAGAATGTTGAACCAGTTACACTGTTTATCTGGTTATAACCACCAGCACCAAACATTTGGTTTAAGCTATAACCTGTTTCCCACGTAATAGTTGGTACAGGATATGGGTATGGAGTCGTCCATGCAGAATCATTATATGTAAGGATGCTAGGAGGGTTATTACCAGCACCTCCATCCTGAGTTATTCCATCATAAGGATCTTCAAATGAGTATACCAATGAATCTCCATCAGGATCAATTGCTGAATTAGGAACCGCAATAGTATCTCCCACACAAATAAAAGAGGCTAATGTATCGGTAAAAACTGGACTGCTATTTTGAAGTAGACTAGTTCCATTGGAAGGAATAAAAGACTGGAATGTAAGAGCTTCATCTCCAGCATTAGCAACATTTAGAATACTAGAAGGTCTGCAGCACCTATCATAGATTAAATGATAACCAACATTACTGGGTGGTAAACTAATCTGAGCTCCATAACGGACTAAATAGATACAGTTTTGACTACCAAATGTGCAATTGTTTGGTAGGTTAGGCTCTACTCTACCTGAGTCTATTATAACCATCTCAGAATCAGCTAAAAAGGTGAGGAGGTTAGCGTTTAAACCTCCTTCTAATACTCCAAGAGTAATAGGGGATTCAGGAAATGCGGTTCCCCAATTTACTGATCCACAGTCTATGTATGTGTCAAATGTTACTTCGTATAGTGTGTTTCCGGGAATGCTTGGGTCAGCTCCGAGGTAGGTGTACCCCATGTTTCCACCTAATAGATGGGTAGCATTAGCACTGAACCCAACAAAAAGCAACAACACGAGTGTGATTACCAAATTTTTCATGGAAGGAAAATACCAATTTTTTCTTAGCAGATTTGATAATAAGGACGTTAGGAGGTGCATGTAGGTTGGTTTTAATTTGCTCTTCTATTTTTTTCTTTGGTAAGTAGTAGTAGTTCTTTCCCCATTTGGCCTGCAATTGCAGTGTTTTCTTCAGCTCTTCTTATTAAGTAAGGCATGGTTGCTTTAACTGGGCCGTATGGTAAATATTTGCTCACTTGGTATCCTCTATTTGCTAGATTGTAACTAATGTGATCACTCATTCCATATAGTTGAGAGAAATAAATATGTGGGTGATTGTTAGGTAACCCACTCTCTTTCATAAGTTCGGTTAGGTATTGAGAGCTTTCTTCATTATGTGTACCTGCACAAATAGCAATCTGGTTAATATGTTTGACACCAATTTCCAAAGCTCTATTGTAATCTCGATCTGAAGATTCTTTATTGGGTTGCATAGGAGTTGGATAGCCAAGTTTTGATGCTCTTTCGTTCTCTTTTTCGAGATAGGCGCCTCTAACAAACTTAACACCTGCAATAAAGCCTTCTCGTTGAGCCTCCTCTAATAATTTATTAAGGTGATCGATTTGATCATGTCGGTACATCTGCATCGTAGTAAATACAATGGCTTTTTCGGTATTATATTGACGCATCATCCCTTCTGCTAAACGATCAATTGCAGGTTGAATCCACGTTTCTTCTGCATCAATATAAATGGGTACGTTGTTACGATGAGCCCTTTCGCAAATCTTATGAACACGTCTAATTCCACGACTATACTCTTGTTTCTCAATATCCGATAATTCAACATCGGCACTTACCTTTTCTAGTAGTCCAAAGCGAATAATTCCTGTTAATTTCATGCAAGTAACGGGAATGTGTGGAGATGAAGATGCCTTATCACTGTTTTTAAGTAGTTCTTCTGTTGTAGAATCAAAGGTTTCTTCATCTTGAGCACCTTCAATGCTATAATCTAGTATAGCACCAATACCAGCTTTACCAAGAGAGATGATGGCCTTATCACAGTCAGCAATAGTTTCACCTCCACAAAACTGTCTGAAAACAGTAGCTTTTACAATTCCAGATATAGGTAGTCTAAGGTACAGTGCAAGTTGGGCGGCAGAAGTGCTCCATTTCACTAAAGCTTGATTTTGCATCAGCTTGAATAACCAAATACTAAAATCTAACTCCTTATCTGTTTTGTGGCCAAAAGCAATAGCCGTATTATCAAAAGAGATGGGGTGTTGTTCCGCTGCTTTCGTTTCCATGCTAGTAATGTCCCGTTGAAAATGTTCGCAATTTACTGTATTTAGTCATGGTGATGATTTGCTCAAGCCATATTTCAATTTACTTGTGTTAAAGCAGCATTTGTAATAATCTGTTAAATTCTCTTAATTGATTGATAAATAATTGTGTTGGCCAGTCAAGAGAACTTAATATAGTTTACTTTTGGGTCATTCTTTTAAAGCAAAAGTTTGTGAAACAATTTAAATACATAGGAATAACATTGATAGCGGCATCTGTTGTGGTTGTCGGTATTCTAACTGTAGCAAAAAATGATGTTTCATTGCCTTATGAATCTGTAAAAGCAGCTGATTTTTCTAGTGGAACTCAAATTGCGATACAGAAACAAAAAAACGAAGCTAAAAATGCTGTTTCCTGGGCAGCAAAAGCCATATTTAGTTTCATTCTTCCAGATAACAGATAAACACGCTTGTCCTTCAGAATTGAGAGTTGTTCATTTGCATTATGGCGAACGGCAACAAATTAGATCGGACAAAATTCTACGCAGACTTAAAAGAAAAGCTTGAAAAGCAACATAGCTTTCCAACCTTATACATGTTCAAGTTTATCGTACCAAACGATAATCACAAACTAGCATTAGTTGAGGCTTTGTTTGGAGAAGCTGCACAAGTAACTATCAGAGAATCGAGTAAAGGTAAATTTGTATCAGTAACAGGTAAAGAAGTAATGGTGGATGTTGATTCAATTATTGATCGTTACCAAAAAGCAGAGAAAATAGAAGGTATTGTGAGTCTCTAAGATAGCTCCCATTCTACGTAATACCCTGAATGATTTCTGATATTAATTACTTGATTGTCATCAAATATCATATACTGGCCTTTAATCCCTTTTAAAATGCCAGTATATGAAGGAATTTTGTCGAGTTTCATTGATTTTACCTTCTCAGGGTATGCTGTAACGGGGTATAAAATATTTAACTCGTCATCTTCAACGATGAACTGATGCCATTCTTCATCAAGATGTGCTGATAGTTCTTTACGTAACGCAATTAAATCTTGATCAGTAACTTGATTTTTCAACATGCGTTGCCAGTTGGTTTTGTCAGCGACAAATTCTTTCAAAGCTACTTCTATCATTCCCGCTTGTTGTCGATACTCTGTTTTAGCAAGTATGAGAGCTCGATTCGCTCCTTGATCTATCCATCTAGTAGGAATCTGATCAGTTCTTGTAACACCAACTTTGGCACCACTAGAAGCAGCTAGGTAAACGATATGTGGTTGGTTATGATGTTTCTCTTCCCATTCAGGGTCTCTGCCTTTGCCTAAGTGAGCTTCACACAACTCAGGACGAATAATGCACTCTGAGTTGAGCGGAGAATTTTTGAAGCACGGATAGCAGAACCCTTGCCCGAAAGATTTAGTAGTTAATCTGCCACAAGCAATGCAATTAATTCTTCCTTCAAAACTAAACCCAATCTCTTTGCCTATCCAATCGTTTACATTCCATTCTCCGTCTTCTGAATTGAGAAAGTATTGTACTTCTTGATTTGGATGTAAAGAAGTATGCATTTTGTGTAAATTGCCTGCCTTAGTCATAAAGTCAAACCTATGGAATTTGAGTTAACAACCGAGTATATCGAGTTGATTAAATTATTGAAATTAGTTGGGATTGCTGAGTCTGGTTCACATGCAAAATACTTGGTCGAAGAAGGTGAGGTGAACGTAAACGATCAAGTTGAATTTCGCAAGCGTAACAAACTTCGCAAAGGAGATAAAATCACCGTACTAGGTGAGATTATTTCTATTATTTAATCCACCAATTTTTTAAGAACTGATGGCAATGCCGTTTTGTGTATCATAACACCAATCGACTTCATGCGCATGTATGATTCAGATACGTAATGATAGCCCTCAATTCCAGCACTTTCTCCCCAAGAATTTTTAACGATGTAATAGATATTTCCATTGGTATCTTGTCCTTTACCAATAATGTGCATTAAATGATCATCTGTTGTCTCGTATGAATTAAACCCTTGCTCTCTTATTTCTGCCGTTACAGACAATTCAGTCAAATACTTTACTCCGATAGAATCTCTGTCATTTCGTGATAATTCTTTGTATGGTACTTCTGGAATGATGGACACTCCTGTTTTAGTAACCCATGTTCTTTCGCTTACATCTGCATCCCAAGCCAAGGTGTATCCATTTTTAAGTGCATGATCAATTACTTGCATGAATTCATCTAATGTCACATTTAAGTATGATTCACTTGCCCAGTTATCTGGAATTTGCAAAACAGAGAATTCATGCATATTCAAATGCTGAAAACTAGTTATTGTAACGTAATCGTTTAATTCTAACTCTAAAGCTTGTGCATAGCTCTGGGGCGTGTAACTTTTTCCGTTTACTTCGAAATTTTTTGGCACCTCCCCAAGATATGTATCTAGTATAGCTTCATATGCTGCCAGCCAAGCATTTGATAATTTACCGTTTGGATTGCTAATTACACCATCAAGGAAATTCTTCAAAATAACATCTAATTCAGCGTGTTGATATATCTCTCCACCGTAATTTTTGCCGACATATATACTTTGAGGAACAACACCATAGCGTTTAGCAGAGCGTATTACATCGTGGCTTAAACTACCTTCACCAAACTGAGTTTTTCCTTGCCTTCTAACGTAGTTTAAAGCCTTTTCTACATAGATCTGTCTTACATGATACATCTCAGAAAGGTCAACATCTTTGGTGCCTTGACGAATAAGCTCAGATTCTAAGAATGATGTAGTTGAAAAACTCCAGCAAGTTCCTGTTTGTTGTTGACTAATAACAGGCGTATTCTCAATACGAATAATGTCCGAAAAAAGGTATCCATTATGCGCTTTTTTCTCTTTTTGGGAAAAAGCTGTAAGTGCAGTTAAACCTAGAGTTGCAGTAATTGCGTATGTTTTATACTTATTATATTTCATGGCATAAGAATTGTTCTTTCAAGCGGTTAATTTGGAAATGTAATGATACACATTTCCGCTGCCTTTTGCTATGATACGATTTACCTCTTTTTGGAGTTTCATTATGTTTCTCTTAGTTCTTTGTTCCTGTGATGGAACAAAGAAAAGATCAACTGAAAAAGAGAATAGCTTGCTTAAACAAGCCGCATACGCATACAATTTTGAATATGTAAAACGAAAAACGGCAGTGCATGAGTTATGCAATGATTGGAATAGGATAATGCATGACTCTGTTGTTTCAGATGCGGATTATTTGAATAACGTATCTGTACCAACATATCCCATAAACCTAGATTCGAATCTTTCTTTAGAC
This sequence comes from Flavobacteriales bacterium UBA6049, assembly GCA_002429085.1. Taxonomy (GTDB): domain Bacteria; phylum Bacteroidota; class Bacteroidia; order Flavobacteriales_G; family Salibacteraceae; genus UBA6049. The sequence continues at coordinate 10,524 of DIYR01000171.1, read as the reverse complement.
ACATTAGTAGATGAGTTTTTAGTTGCAACTGACTTGATTTCTTCTAAGATAGACAGTTTACTTACCAAAGAGAAAGGAGTGATTCGAGCATACGTAGTATCATTAGATGGATGGTTTGCTACTATTCCAGCAATAGATACGGCTATTTATCCTATTACATCTGAGCGAATACATGATTTTTTTTCGCTTGAAATGCTAGATACTAACCTTTCAAATTATGGACTATGGTATGAGGATGTGGTAGTTGATCCATTGATAGGAATAGACGTTAGAAGTTATAGACAAGCATTAGAAATAGATGGAGAGCAACTTGGGTGGGTTATTGTACAGGCTTCTACAGTGTATGATTTAGAGCTACTCAATTCATTCGGAACTGATTTTATTATAGCAGATTACAATGGGAAGGTATTTTACTCGGATGAAGAGGCTGCTACTCGTTTAGCTTTACCAATTGTTTCTTTGGAATCGACTTTAAGTAATCACTGGTTGTCTACTAATAGAACCTCACAGCAATTATCAATTGATCAAACCCGAATTCCTGATGCGAAAACGGCCTTAAGTCGTATTTTCGAAGAAAGTGCTGAAAAGGAGAAGTTTATGAATCAGCGAAAGCGAATTATGTTGCTAGCCACGGATATGAGTGAAATTAGATGCAAACTAATCAAGGTTTTCGAACACTAGTATATGGTTAGATTTATAAAAGAGAATTCGCGAACATTTGCTGCTGTAGTAGCTTTTTCTGTATTGAGTATAACACTAAGTACATGGGTATACTTAAATGCGCGTAACGTTAGAATTGATAACCGAAAAGATATATTAGCTAATCAAGTTCAATTGTGCAGCAATGACTTAGAACGTTCAGTTCACGAGTTTCAAGAAGACTTTTACTATTTTATACTTGATAATGATTCGATACTTTCTGGAAATGAGGTTGATAGTTTAGCATTAACAAGAAATCTCAAAAACTTCTTAGCTCATCATCTGGATTTAGTAGATACAATTCATATTACGTCTGCAAACTTTCAATGGAAAAGTTATTTAGACAAGAATGAAGTAATCTCTTTAGAAAGAAACAGTAGCATTAACCAATCCATACTTGAAAAATTAGACTTGGTTGATTTTCAGTTTGTTCCTGAGTACAACTATTTGGCATATCGGCACGAAGGGCTCTTGTTTGTGCTATCTGCTAATCCTTCTCGCTTTATAAAAGACCGTATTAAAAACTACTATTTAGGAGATGGTGGATTCAAGTTTGTTTACAACGATTATTACGGATTAGTTCCATTTGAGTCACCTCAAGATCTTGCTAATTTAGATGTAGATCAATTCTTCTCCTCCGAAGCATTAAATCAGATAAAGAGTCACACCAAGGATGCAACCATATTTGATCAAACTCTTGAAGTTAGTATAGCAGAGACCTCTAAAAAGGTGTTGCTACAACAATATCCAATTCGAATTTTTAATAGTGATTATGCACTATTGTTTGCCAGTGATTTAGAGGCTGAAATGGATGGGATGACAAGTCTACTAATAGTGGTTGCGTTGTCTAGTATTATATTAATTACCCTTGTAGTTCTGATGTTCAGTTTGAATAGCAGACAACTAAGAAAAACATCAGATAGCTTATCGTCAAGCAAAGAAGAATTAAGCGCATTGGTGCGTCAACAGAAGTTGTTGTTTGAATACAGTGAAGACTTTACTTATCGTTTTGATATCAATGAGAATTATGATTACGTATCTGAGAATGTAGAACGGGTACTAGGGTTTACTCCAGATCAATTCATGCGAAAAGAAAACAGAAAGGTAACCGATAACCCTGTTAATGAACATGGAATCCTAACAAAGAGGTTGGTTTTAGAAAAAGGGCAGGAGAGTGGTGTGTTCTATCAAGAATTGCACAATAGCCAGAATGAGCCACGAATGTTGGAAATGAAAGAAAAACCTTTCAGAGACGAGCATGGCGTATTTGCAGGTGTAATTGGAATTGCCAAGGATGTGACCGAGCGCTTTGCTGCCGATCAAAAGTTTAGAGTGTTATTTGAACATTCTAGTGATCCTTATTTCATCTATGATCAATCTGGAGTTATTGATTGTAATGAAGTGGCATTGAAAACACTAGAGTTAAAGTCTAAGGAACTAATTATCGGTAAAGATCTTTCGGGTTTCTCACCTGAGAAACAAAGTGATGGTAGATTGTCTTCTTACAAAAGTGAAGAAATGGACAACTTAGCTTATGAGTATGGTTTCCATAAGTTCGAGTGGGTACATCAGAAATCATCAGGAACCCAGTTTCCAGTAGAAGTAACTTTGACCGCAGTGCATCTGAATAATAAGCGCATGATTCTTTGCGTGTGGCATGATTTAACTGAACGTAAGCGTGTAGAGCAAGTTTTGATTGAGTCAAGGAAAAGAGCTGAAGAATTGGCCTCTCAGAAGCAGCAATTCTTATCTAGTATGAGCCATGAAATTCGTACTCCACTGAACGCGGTAATTGGGATTACTCATTTCTTGATGGAGGATAATCCAAAACCAGAACAGCAAGATAAATTGAGATCACTGAAATTTAGTGCTGATAACCTATTGTCTCTTGTAAACGATATTCTAGATCATTCAAAGATTGAGTCAGGTAAAATTGTATTTAGCCGAGATCAGTTTGATTTATACGATCGATTAACTGGTATTCATGAAGTAATGAAGATCAAAGCAGATCGTAAGAATATTGAACTAGATTTAGATATAACTGCAGATTTGCCGAAGTATGTTGTAGGAGATCCAGTTCGATTGAATCAAATTTTATTGAATTTGGTAAGTAATGCAGTTAAGTTTACCGAAAAAGGATCAGTATGGATTAAAGCAGAACTACTGGGTTCCACCAAGGAGCATGATGAAATTCAGATTAGTGTAAAAGACACGGGTATCGGAATTCCATCAGATCAATTAGAACGTATTTTCGAGACGTTTACACAAGCTGATGAGAAAATACTCAACACGTTTGGTGGTACAGGCTTGGGGTTAGCCATTACCAAAAAGTTGGTGGAATTACAGGGAGGTACCATCTCAGTGAGCAGTGAAGAAGGCGTTGGATCTGAGTTTGTTTTCAAGATTAGTTTTAAGAAGGCTTTAGGAGAAAGAAAAGAAACAGTAAGTACACCAAAAGAAGAGAAGGAACTTGACCATAGCATACAGGGCGCACATGTATTGCTAGTTGAGGATAATCCAATAAATCAAAAGATTGCGAGCCAATTCCTAAACAATTGGGGAGCTCAGGTAACGATAGCAGATAATGGGCGTATTGCTTTAGAAAAAGTGGCACAGAAGAGCTTTGACTTTATCTTAATGGATATCCAAATGCCAGAAATGGATGGTTATGAAGCTACCAGAGCAATTAGAGCAATTGAAGAAGACTATTTCAGAACAATTCCAATTATATCGCTTACAGCAGATGCATTTTCTGAGGTGCGAGAAAGGGTGTTAGATGCTGGCATGGATGATTATGTCACTAAACCAATCAATCCAACTCAATTCTTGAAAACCATCTCTAAGTATTATAAAGTAAGAGCTTAGCTAGCTAAGTTGCGGGCCATTACCATCTTCATCGTAATATGCCTTAGGGTAATCTATAGCAATACAACTGTCAGGAGTTTTAGCATCTGACCATGAATTGGCGTCAAATTGAAAAGAAGCAAATGCAGAAGTAGTCAATTCAACTGGTTTAAAATACCAATGCGTAGCCAATGATGAAATACCAGGATTATGACCAATAAACACCACATGATTGTATTTATCGTTAAGCTTTTTCTTTAGCGAAAGGTAGTTACTAGGAGGTGCTAAGTACAGAGACTTCTCAGTAACCACCTTAGCGTTAGGAAATTCTAAACGCAAAGCTTCTGCTGTCTCTTGCGTGCGTAAGGCACTACTTACTATTAACAAGTCTGGTACTCCTACCGTTTCTTTTAAACGGGTAGCCATGAACGGAGCATCTCGCTTACCACGTTTATTTAGTGGTCTATCATGATCTGAAAGTGAGGTGTCTTTCCAACTGGATTTAGCGTGGCGAAACAACGTTATAATCTTCATTGCTGATCAATTGTCTGGTCAATCAGGTAAATAAATGCTGCTAATGCAGCAGCGCCTAATTCTAATTCTCGGGGATTAACGGCTTCAATTATATCACTTGCTGCATGATGATAATCAAAGTATCGCTGCGAATTTGGTGATAATCCTGCTAATAACACAACATCATTTTTCAATTGTCCAACATCAGCACCGCTTCCGCCTTCTTTAATCCAATATACACCATAAGGCTCAAAGTAGGGGGTAAAACCTTGAACATAAGATACTTGTTTCTTGTTTCCGTCAACTCTAAAGCCAAGAGGAGCCGAACCACCAGCATCTGTCTCAACTGCCATAACATGCTCTTCTGGAATACTTTTGGCTCTCTCTGCATATTTTTTTGCCCCCCTAAGCCCATTTTCTTCATTCATGAACATCACAGCGCGAATAGTATGCTTTGGAGTATATCCCAGATCGTTTAAAATTCGAAGAGCTTCAATAGATTGAACGCATCCAGCTCCATCATCATGAGCACCTGTTCCAAGATCCCAAGAATCAAGGTGACCTCCAACGGCAATATATTTTTCGGGGTATTTTGTCCCAATTAATTGTCCTATTACATTATGTGAATGTGCATCAGGAAGTGTTTCACACGATAGTTTAAATGATACGCTTAAATCAGGATTGCTTTTTAATGCTTTGTGAAGGGCTTCTGCATCAACAGTTGAAATAGCAGCAGCGGGTATTTTTTCTACTCCATCTTTATATCCCATACTACCCGTATGCGGTAAAGTATCTAAGCGTAATGTGAGTGAACGAACTAATACTCCCTTTGCTCCAAACTTGGCGGCTTCCATCGCTCCAGCCCATCGCTGATCAACACCTCCACCATATGCTGTAAAGGTACTTAGATGAACAGGATTCATTGGCCTATTAAAGAATACAATCTTATCTTGAATAGCATCTTTACCTAAACGAGATAGATCTCCAAAGTTTTGAACTTCGATAACTTTCGCAGTAAGTAAATCATCAGTTTTAACGGAACCACCAAGAGCGGTAACGCGTATTCTTGTTTTAGAATTTGGAGAGACTTCAAAGTATCCCATTTCTATATCCCCCCTTACCCAATGTGGAACGTCAACATCTCTTTTAAGGACTTCAAAACCTAGGGAATCCATAAGTTGTGAAGTATATTCAACAGCTTCAGCAGCTTGAGGCGAACCTGAGAGACGTGGACCTATATCATTGCACAAGGTGGTTAAAAACTCATGGGACTTACCATTTACCAATGCTTCCTCATAAATACGTTTTACGAATTTGAAATGGGTAGAATCTACTTGTGCCTGTGATACAATTGTCACAATAGAAAGAAGGGTAAATGAAATAATACTTTTCATGCTCTCGGATGAAATTGAATAATACTGTCTTTTAAATCTTGTCTGTTTAGGTGGGTGTAAATTTCGGTAGTTGTAATGCTTTCATGTCCAAGCATTTCTTGAACAGCACGCAGATCTGCTCCTCTGCGCACCAATTCTGTTGCAAAGCTGTGTCTTAACGTATGTGGACTAATAGATTTTTGTAATCCTATTTTTTCTGCTAACCGTTTCAAAATGGTGAATATCATCATTCTTGTTAACTGTTTGCCTCTGCGATTCAGAAACAGAATATCTTCCTGTCCATATTGAATGGCTTGAAGAGGTCGTACTTTCTTCATGTATATATTCACTTGTTTAGTAGCAAGACCTCCAATAGGAACCAAACGTTGCTTATCTCCTTTTCCAACTACACGAATGAATCCTTCATCTAAGAATAGATCAGAAATTCGAAGAGTAATCAGTTCTGTAACGCGTAAGCCACAACCATACAATACTTCTATAATAGCTTTATTCCGTTCACCTTCTGGTTTACTTAAATCAATAGCCGAAATGATAGATTCTACCTCTTCGTTACTTAAGGTAACAGGAAGTTTTTTTTTGGTTTTAGCACTTTCAATGAGCTCAGTTGGGTCTACAGCAATTAAATCTTCTAAAAGCAAGAACTTATAAAATGCTTTGATCCCGCTGAGAATTCTATTCTGCGAAGCGGCAGATAATCCTAATTCGTTGATCCACTCAATAAAGTCTTGAATGTCTTTGGTAGCAACATTTACAGGTGTTTTTGTAGTATCTGTCAACTCAATGAATTGTTCAAACTTCTCAATGTCTTGATTGTAATTCAATATGGTATTAGCAGACATGGCACGTTCAATTCTTAGGTAGTTCTTAAAATCTTTCTTGAAGGGGTGCCAACTCTGCATGTGCCAAAGATAATGGCTGTTTTGATATCAAAAAGCATCTGAAATAGCCAAGAATTTTTGGGTGAGATGATCACCGTAAAAAGATTACGGTAGTGCCTAATACGTTTGCTTCAAGCAATTAAGGAAAACAACTATGAAGTGGATGACTAACCTTTTAGGAAAAAACAATCAAGAGATTACTCAAATATACAATGGTCCTCTTGAGCAGTTGCATACATCAGATGTTGAATCAATTTACCACCATTTACATCCAGGAACAGAGGTGGAGTTAAAAGTAGAGCAAGGAACCTCTAGTACAGAACCAAGAATTGTTGCCTTCTATAAGGGGTTTCGCTTAGGGTTTATTCCTGCAGCATATACTCCTGTGGTTGCTCAATTGATTTCTAGAGGTTTCTTTTTGAAGAGTAACATTGAACAAGTAGTTCGTGAAAAGTATCTGCCTGCGGAACAGTTAAATATTTCTATCACCGATCAATTTACACAAGCATGAAAACAGTAGCATATATCAAACAAAAGTTTTCTGAAGTGCATCAACCCGTTACAGTAGAAGATAAAGAGTGGAGAATTGCTCAATCATGGGCTCTTGAAGCATGTAAATCAAAAGCAAAAGGGCAGTATTGGAGTCATCAAATAGAATTGCCATATGCTAGTTGTATCACATGGTTTTTAGATGAACAAGGCGAATGTACTGTAGGAGATTGGACAAATCTTTCTTTATCAAATTATGATCAGCCTATTAGCTTATTAGAAAGAATGTTGAATGAATTTGTTGCACAAAGAGAATGGTTTGATGCTGCTGAATCAGCATTAGTGTTAGCTATTATTACGGAGAAACTTGACTATTGGGTACAGGCAGGGTCATGCATGAGAAAGGCTGGACAATTAAAAGGAGCACTTCAAGTACTAGGTGCGGGAGTAAAGTTGTTTCCATCTGCTGGAGCATTATACGCAGCTAAATCTAAAGTTTATCAGGAACTAGGATGGATAGATCATGCGATTGACCAGCTAGAAACGGCCTTAGCATTTGAACCTGTAGTAGCTAATTGGTGGAGCATAAGAGCTGAACTACAATGTCATTTAGGTCAGCGAGGTGGAGCTATTAGGTCATTGAAGCATGCATGTACATTACCTAGTGCGGGAGTATGTGAAAAACAGAAACTGGCCAATTTATTATTGAAAACAGGTGCACATATTGAGGCGAATAGATTGATTTTGAGTTTGCAAAAAGAAGAACCTACAAATGGTATGAACTGGTTGCTATTAGCAAGGTGGGCATGTTCAACTAATGAGTCTGAAAAGTATGTGAAAGAATACTATCAGATTGCAAGAGATTTGGGAGTTAAATCAGCTCAAAGCGAGATGGATTACTACTTAGTTCGTCAAGCTCAAAAGGCTAGGAAACGAGTTGCTGCTTAAGCCAACTCTCAAGAGGTGCATCTAGATCCTCGATAAACTCAGCTTGTGAAATTATCGATTCATATGCATAGATAACTGAAGCATATTCAGCAGAATTTGCCAGATCGTCTGCTGTTCGCATAGATACTAATAACGTGTTCTTTAAGTCTGGTTTTACTGCTGATAACTGATACGTTTCTTCTTCAAAAAAGTATTCTATTACAACACGTTTATCTCCTTTTTCAATTAGAATAAGTCGTGTAGCTTTACATAATTCATGTTGGAAAGGGTCAATATATCCCATTGTATAGTATGGGTTCAGTAGGTCAGTAAATGCGATTTCTTTGTTTTTTAACCACTCACTACAAGCATCCATTTTACTTTTGATTATCTGCGCTGGAAGCTCGCTAAGACTCAATGAATCTTTTGCACCCCAGATACCACTTGGGAGTAAGTATTCCATGTTGCCCACACGTAGTTTGTAATCGAAGTTAGGTGTGTTATCTAAGATATAACCGGGGTAATAGAATGATTTCAAATTTGACTTTGCAAATTCAATCTCTACCATCATAGTGTACATTCCAAGGCTATATTTAGAATATCCCTTATCAAAAACTCCTAAGAGACTAGCAATGGAGTTAGATCCAATATCGAACAGAGAATATGCAACCAGATGATCTCCGTCAAATATTCCTACTTCATAGGTTTTGAATACACTAGAACCACCATATGCATATAAGAATTGATCAAGACTTTCGAAGAGAAAACCTTTGAAACGCTTTGTGTGTTGTTGGTAGAGTTGTTCTTTACGCTGATTTAGTTTAACAGGTTGAATTTGAATGCGGAAACGTTGATGATTTTGTCTCCAAACTTTGCGCAATCGTTTGTTAAATTGATGGTCATCCAGAGGTAAACGAATGTTTAAAATGCTGTGTACATCACCTTCTAGACAAATAACACGACTGTTATGTAACAGTATGCTATTACGAAACCAACCTTCTGAAAGGTAGGAATCCAAATCTTCAGGAGAGAGAAAGTCAGGATGATAGAATTGGATCAGCATTGAGTGTCAAAAGTATTGAATCTTTGTTCTAAGCGATAGTGCTTATTAGGCCTTTTGTTAGTTTGACGAGAATGTTGGTTGATTGGTGTGGATAAAATGATTTTCTAAGGTATTAGGGTACTATACTATTAGTAGAAACCATGAAAGATGTTGATTTTGACTATAAATTAATGTTGGTAAAGTTCTGAAAAGTAGTTGGTTGAAAGAAATGTTATGATGAACTAAGAAAATCATGGTTGAAATTAACAAAGTGAATTAAAAACATCTTATTTTTGTCGCCCAATTTTAGGTCGCGTAGCTCAGCTGGATAGAGCATCTGCCTTCTAAGCAGACGGTCCCAGGTTCGAATCCTGGCGCGATCACTGAGAAAAAGCTTCGAAAAAATCGAGGCTTTTTTTATGCATTAGACTTTTCTTGATGTTCAAAGAAGAGAATCCGTTTTAAGTCTTGAATGGAATCTATAGAATAACATATCGATCATGTTATAAATTTTAGCTTTGATCAACCAATAAAAAGTTGATGAAGCAGCAACACACTATCTTCTTATCACTTATAGTACTCCTTACTTTTCTGGTGTATTTCCAAACGTTTTCTTTTGATTTTGTGAATTGGGATGACGACTATTATGTAATTAACAACCTTCAAGTAACCAATCCTACCATAGAAAATTTGTTGTTGTTCTTTACAGAGGGGAATACTGCAAACTATCATCCATTAACTATGCTGAGTTTAACCTTTAATTACTGGATAGGAGGAGAGAAGGCTGGAGGATATCATATTTTCAATTTGTTGTTTCATCTGATTAATACTGCTCTGCTATATACTTGGATTAGAAAAGTATGGCCAGACTATAATTTACTTCCTCTTTTTGTCGCTGGATTGTTTGCCTTACATCCTATGCATGTTGAATCTGTAGCATGGATTTCTTCTAGAAAAGATGTACTGTTTATCTGCTTCTATTTATCTGGGTTACTAGCATATCAAGAGTACATAGTTCGAAAAGAACAAAATAAATATTTGTGGTTTGCATTGCTGTTTTTTGTGTTGTCTGGCTTATCCAAGCCAACATCAGTAGTGTTTCCAATTCACCTGTTACTAGTTGATTACCTCGTTAGTAGAGATTTGAAATTTCAATTAATTGTTGAGAAAATTCCATTCTTTACAGTGTCTCTTCTTATTGGTTTGGCAACGGTTTTAGTTCAAACGGATGCTGGAGCTGTGAGTATTGAAGCATATTCAGTCATAGAGCGAATACAATTGGGAAGCTATGCCTTGAACTTATACTTATTCAAATTCTTTTGGCCATCAGAACTTTCCTCGTTTTATCCTTACCCTCAAAGACCATTTGAATTGATTGTGAGTCTTGCACCGTTATTACTTGCAGCAATAACAGGAGTCTTTATATGGAAATGGAGATCGAATAGACCTGTAGTCTTTGGATTGTTGTTTTTTATATCATCTATCATATTATTAATTCAACTTGTAACCGTTGGAAGCACCATAATTTCTGAACGATATACTTACTTACCTTATATAGGCTTGAGCATTGGTGTATACTTCATGTTGCACAGTATGGTGTTGGAAAAGATGAAGACTACAAATGCCGTTAGTATTGGAGTAATAGTTCTATTAGTTGTCTTTTCATTGCTCTCATATAGCAGAGTTAAGGTTTGGGAGAATGGCGAAACCTTGTGGACCGATGCGATTCAGAAGTTTC
>DIYR01000243.1 GCA_002429085.1 Flavobacteriales bacterium UBA6049 | reverse complement strand
CCGCAGGGTGCTATGCACTATACCCATTGTTGGCATTTCGTTTTTTATTGGAATAGGTATAATGCATCTCTAATTCCACTGTTAATTGATTCTTTATCCAAATTTTTAAGAATTAAATCAATTCTATCTAACTCTGTGTTTTTGTCAAGTTTATTACCATTTCCGTCTAATATTTTTCCTCCCAGTCTTTTTTGCGCATAGTCTGTCACTTCACACATTACTTTAAAGACTTCTTGCGGTGCAACTGAGCGAGGTATCGAAAACCCAAAAATTAAATCCTCAGTCTTAACATTGCCAGCAGCAATTTCTTCTGGAAAAAAGTATCCTGGCGCTGTACTTGTCCAAACGCTTAATAATTGGTCGTCTCCAACTTCAAGGTCTGTATTATTCCAATGAAATAAATCCATATCACCCCAACTTAATCCAAGTGACATCATTACATCCCAAATTTCTTTACCTTCAAATTTCTTATCTGCTTTAAGAACTATAATAGCCCACTGGTTATTTTTTGTTACAAAATCAGATAATTCATTTGAAACCGAAGAAGCTTCTTGAATTGAATAGTTATATTCTATTTTATCTGCTTTGATTTTTTTTATTCTCTTTTTAACCAACTTGTCAAATTTCGAAAGAGTCTTTTCGTCATATATTGTTGGTGGTTCTTCGATAGGGTCATATAGCTTCCAAGCTAGTGCAATTTTCTTAAAAGTATTGGCTTCATTATCTCCAGCGAATAAATAAGTCCAGTTATTACTTTTTTCAGGAAGACAGTAAACTGTAGGATACATTACCTTTTTCCGCCAATCGTTACTTATAAATTTTTCAACCGAATCTCTATGAAACAAGTTGGAGTGATTTGCTTCAATTGTAATTATCCAATCATATTTCGTATTAGCAAAGTACTTAATCGAGTCGGGCTCTTTAGGAAAATTCGGAACACTAATATTCAGTTTTAGAATATCACTTTTATCCTCTTTTCCTTCAAATGGCAATGCTTTTTTTGCTCTTTCATCACTTTCACTTGCGGTTGAAATAGTATAATCGGATTCCATTTTTTTATTCGTTTGTGAATTACAACTTATTAAAGTCAAAATAATCAATATCGCTATACTAAAGTTTCTCATTTTATTAAGGCTCTTGTATAATGAATGCCAACACATAAATATACACAACTACTGATAGAAGAACAATTTTAGTTAACTACCAGTAAATAGACTCTTTACAAAGATATGGGTTAGTACATTTAGTATATAAACAATTGAATATAGGAATTCACGGCTTGAGACATAGTTATGCAACTCATTTATTGGAATCGGGTGCTGACATCCGTTTTATTCAATCTCTTTTAGGGCATAATTCAATTAAAACAATCCAAATTTACACACATGTATGTACAGCACATCAAGTTGGGATAACTAGCCCCTTAGATGATCTTTAACTAACTCTAAATCGTCCTTCAAAAAAGTTCAAACTTTTGACTTTCACCACTACAATAGCTTGAGGTTACTCCTCAAATCTTATTCACAATAACCTAAACCTCATGAGGTGAATCATCGTTATTCTAGTTACTAAACAAACTATAACATGAGACTTCTTTCCGTATTAGCTGTCTTTTTGCTTTTCAACTCAAGTACACTCTTTTCGCAAGAAAAGGCAACTCAAGATATTACCTCTAAATACTTTACCAATCTCCATCAACTAAATGATTCTGTTTACAGATCTGAACAACCAAACGTAAAGGGTTTTCAATCTTTAGAAGAGCAAGGTATTAAAACAGTAATCAGTTTCAGACGCCATAGAGAAGATTACGGAAAAACCAAGAACACAGAACTCAAACTCGTTCAAATTCCTTTAAAAGCATCTGAACTAACAGAGGCTGATCTTATTCATACCCTTCAAGTGATTCAAGCAGTTGAAAAACCCGTTTTAATTCACTGTTGGAAGGGCTCTGATAGAACTGGAGCTATATCTGCTACCTATCGTGTTGTGTTTGAAGGCTGGTCTAAAGAACAGGCTGTTAAAGAACTTAGATTTCCAGAATATGGTTACAACGAGAAGCTATACCCAAACGTGGTAAACCTCATCATGAATTTGAACACCGAGAAGATGAAAAGAGAGCTAGGCATACACTAATCTATGGCAAAAATGCATCTTAAGTGTGAGTAACACGAGTATCACCTATCCCCCACCGTTATATCAAACCACTCCTTCATTCTTTATAAAAATTCCTACGTAAAACCCGTTATATTAGTAGCTCTAATCATAGCATATGCGTATACTGAAATTCACACTCTTTTGCCTGCTACTTTCAACCGTTGGGCTTGCTCAAGATCCATCTTCCAAAGAAAAAATAGGTCATGCCATTGATTTAATGGATAACGGCTTAATTGATGAAGCCATCAATTTGTTGGAAGATGCCAAAAAGAACGAAGCTGGTAAGCACCACATTTTCGATTACGAGATTGGATATGCCTACCTCATGAAGAAAGACTACCAAAACGCCATTTCTTCTTTTAAGAAAGCCATCAAGTTTAAAGATGCCAATGACCAATGCTTTCAAATGCTAGGGAATTCCTATGATTTTATTGGTGAGAGTGGCAAAGCTTTAAAAACTTACGACAAAGGCTTAAAAAGATTCCCTAACTCTGGTAGACTTTACCTTGAAAAGGGTGTTGTTTATATCTCACAAAAAGAATACAACCTTGCCATCAATATGTTCGATCAGGGAATTATGAAAGACCCTATGTACCCTTCTAACTACTACAAAGCCGCATCGCTGTATCTGTTGTCTAAAGATCCGGGTTGGGGAATTATTTACGGAGAGTATTTTATGAACATAGAACGTGGCTCTGACCGCACCACTGATATGAGCAAGTGGCTGTATGAAGCATATCAACAAAATATTTCATTTGAGTCTGATACGGCAGTAAGCACTACTCTCGCTAAAGAAATCACTGTTCAACTTACTGTAGAAGATCTAGAAAAGGCCATGAAAAGCGACAAAGCTCAAGAGGAGCTATTGAATAGAGCACTCAACATTCCTTTCTTAAATAGTCCATACGAGAGTACTTTTGCCCTAGCTTGTGTTGGGCAAGATTCCATTGATCTAGCTTCGCTCAGTACTATTCGTAATCAATTCATTGAAATTTATTACGCTAATAACCATCAAGAAGCGTATCCGTTAGGCTTGTTTGAGTATCAAAAGAAAATCATAGAACTAGGCTATGGAGATGCATACAATTACTGGCTTCTTGGCAATAGTGATGATGCAATGTTAGATATATGGCTAGAAGATAATCACGAACTATGGAACGAATTCTTAGAGTGGTACACTGCTAACCCAATGGAGATAACCCCAGAAACAACTATTGACAGAAATATCTTTGATTAAGCACACTTCTCTATCAATAAAGCTACAACGTACTAAATGAAACTTCGTACTCTTTTAGCAACCAAATTGTGCTTTTTCATTGCTTGCTTTACATATGGACAAACAAGTGGTATTGAACTTGCTCCTTCTATTTCACTAACTGCTACTATCATTGATTTTGAGCCAACTGCTCACCACTATGATACATGTGATACCAGATTAGGCTGGCCAACCATTTGTTTAATAGATGGTGAACCTTGGTTTGGATGCGATAAAGGGATAACCTTACCCCAAAAGCAACTAACACAGTTAACATTAACAATCAAAGGACAAAAAACCGAGCTAGATGTATCTGGAATGTATAACCCTACATTCAATTCTCCTATTTCTCCCAATCAATTTAAGATCAAGCAAACCATGAACGAGTATACACTATATGGTCTCTTTTCTGATGGTGCCGGAAGTTACACGTGCAAGTGGCTTATAATAAATGGAGCATCTATGAGGTGTCTAATTTCAACAAACGAACGCGATTTCATCTGGCAAATAGAGGAATAAGAGTTTGTGAATCAATATCCCATTCAAGAGTTATAAAAACTTTTAACTACCACGCAGCGATACTAAATCTTTTACGTTTTTAAGAGCATAAAACAACCATTCCCCAATTAGCACATAGTCTATGAATAAGTTTTATGCTCTCTTCGCATTCATCTTCTCACTTCAAGCCTGTTCCCCCCCTAAAATCAGTTATTTAGAAAATAACCGATATGATCTAAATACCGAAGGGTTTCAATTTCCACAGCAAGATTTCAATATACTAGGGTTTGGTGGTTATCATGGGAGCGCAAAAACAGA
>DIYR01000247.1 GCA_002429085.1 Flavobacteriales bacterium UBA6049 | reverse complement strand
TTTAGTCCATTTTTTTCTCTCTTCTCTTTTTGCCTTGACGCAAAAAAGAAGCAAAAAAAGTCAAGTTAATTCAGAGGTGATTGCTGCGCACCAGCCACTTGTTACGCCTACATGCCTGTGTTTTCAAAGAAAACACGCACTTCCGGCTACTGCGGGCTTATCACTGACTGAATGAACGCGCGTACGTAAATAGCTTCTTTTTAAGTACATAATTTCTGTTTCGTTAGAAATTACAAATAGAAGGATACACAAAATATGTATGCATCTCCCACATTAATCTACAACACTGCATAAAAAAAGCCGCTATTAAAGCGGCTTTTCTAAATATGATCGAACAATGCGATTATACTTTCATGATGTCTGCTTCTTTCAAAGAAACATGCTCATCTACTTTCTTTACGTAATCGTTGGTAATGCCTTGTACTTTTTCTTCGGCATCCTTAATTAAGTCTTCAGACACATCATCTTTCAACTTCTTAATGGCATCATTAGCCTCTTTACGTGCGTTACGAATACCAACTTTAGCATGTTCGCCTTCGCCTTTGGCTTGCTTTACTAACTGAACTCTTCGTTCTTCTGTTAGTGGCGGAATGCTAATAATAATTAAGTCGCCATTATTCTGTGGGTTAAACCCAAGGTTAGAATTAATAATGGTACGCTCAATTTCTTGTAGCAATGATTTTTCCCAAGGCTGAATTGAAAGTGTACGAGCATCTGGAGTGTTGATATTTGCTACCTGACTCAATGGAGTTTGTGCTCCATAGTAATCTACAAACAAACCATTCAACATGGCAGGGTTCGCACGTCCCGCTCTAATTTTAGTTAGCTCTTTATCTAGATGCTCAATTGCAGCATCCATGCTCATGTTTACTTCCTCGTATATTTCTTCAAACTCTTCCATGGTATGAATCTTAGGGTCACAAAGAAAACAAAATTTGTAGTTCAAGAATTTGGAAGGTTTGGTTTTAAAGGTGAGTTAAAATTGGCACTGGTGTAGAGCAGTGTGGGATTTTAATCCAGTTTTATGCTCTTCTCTTTTTTGCCTTGACGCAAAAAAGAAACAAAAAAGGTCAAGTTAATTCAGAGGTGATTGCTGCGCACCAGCCACTTGTTACGCCTACATGCCTGTGTTTTCTCTGAAAACACGCACTTCCCCGGCTACTGCGGGCTTATCACTGGCTGAATGAAAGCGTGTACGTAAATAGCCTCTTTTTGAGTATATCATCTTTGTTTCGCTAAACATTATAAATAAGAGAAAACACAAAAATATGTGTGTGTTTGCCTCATTATTTTATAGCAATGAGTTAAAATTTGCTCCTTAAATCATGTAACAATTGAAGCGAGTCATTGTATCTTTCTTTCATTAATCTGAAGCATCATGGCATACTTAGAGCAAGATTTTTTACAGTTCTTTATGGACTTGGCAGGAAACAATAACAAAGAGTGGTTTGATGCCAACCGGAGTAGGTATGAGCAAAAAGTGCGTGAACCTTTTAAAGTACTTGTTCGCGATCTTATTGCTGAAGTTAAAAAAGTGGAACCTGCTATTGATCTTGAGCCAAAAGATTGCATTTTTCGCATAAACCGTGATATTCGTTTTTCGAAAGACAAGACTCCATACAAATTGCATACAGGTGCTGTTATTGCCCCGGGTGGAAGAAAAGATATGGTTAATCCCGGTTTATACCTTGAGCTAAACCCAGAGCACATGCGTATTTACTCTGGAGTTTATATGCCAGATAAAACTTTGCTCTATGCCATTAGAGAACGAATGGCTACTAATCCAGAGCAGTTTGCGAAACTGCTAAAGGCAAAATCGTTTAAAACCCTTTTTAGAGGCGAAATACTAGGCGATAAGAATAAGGTTCTTCCTAAAGAGTTTAAACAAGCGGCAGAACAGCAACCTTTAATTTTTAACAAGGCTTTTTACTATTACAATGAGCTAGATCCAGAAACTTGCTTGCAAGACGATGTTGTAAAAATTTGTGTTGATCATTTTAAAGCTGCCCGCCCAATGAACGCTTTTTTAATGGGGGTATGAAAGTGTCAAAAAAATAATTCCTGATTCTATGTAATGATTTCATGGCTCAAGCCACTAACCCATAAAAAAACTGGTTATGGATTCAACCAATAACAGAATTAGTGGAAAGTGAGCACAGATTTTTATCAGACCTTCATTTTACCTCACCAGGGCATAATTGTTAAAATCTGTCGTGCCTATACTGACACACAAGAAGATTTTGAAGATTTCTATCAAGAGGTTTGCCTTCAGTTGTGGAAATCAAAAGAAAACTTCCACAACCAGTCTGAATGGTCAACTTGGGTATATCGGGTTGCTCTAAACGTTTGCATGACCCTTATCAAGAAATCGAAGAAGAGAAAGTATTTGGATATAAATACCGATCTAACAGAAGAGCCTACAGTTTTTCAAAACGAAGAGTTAGATCTGCTTTACAAAGCTATCAGACAACTATCAGACATAGATAGAGCCATCATTCTGCTTTATTTAGAAGAAAAATCTTACAAAGAAATTGCCCACATTATTGGCTCCAATGCAAATAACATTGGTGTAAGAATTCAGAGAATAAAACAACGATTAAAGAAGAGTTTGCATGGAAAAATCAATTGAGCAGATTTGGGAGCAAGGATTCCTGCATGAAGAACACAACCTTGCGCCAAGGATAAACAAACTATACGATCAAAAGTCTATTCACATTATTGATAAGTTTCAGAGAATGTTCAGGTTAAACATTCTACTTATTGTTGCTGCTGCTTGTATCCTTCTTCTTGTATCTATATTTCTTGGGACACCAATTGCAGGCACTGTTTTGTTTATTGCATTAGGTATTGTTGCAAATACAGCATATAGAGATTTGACAACTCTAAATGAGTTGAACAAAGGAAATAGCAGTTATGTGTACTTAACTACTTTTCAAGCTTGGGTTGAATCTTCCATCGAAAAATATGGTAAGCTATACAAGGTAATTTACCCAACAATTATCCTTTCAGTGTATTTTGGAATATGGTTCTCTAGCCCATTAGAGCCCATTAGAGAATTAGCTTATGAAAATTCCAAAGACTTCATTTTTGGCCTTCATTCTTATACTACCATTATTGTGATATTAGGAGCATTGTTCATGAGCGTATTTAGTAAGCAAATTCATCGCAAAGACGTTGAGTTGTTGTATGGAAAGATTCTTCTAAAATTGAACGAGACCATTAACGACATGAAGGAATTGGTAAACTAAAGAGCATAAAAAATGCGAAACTAAAAGCTTCGCATTTCTATCTTAGTTATAAGACTTTTAACGACTAAGAAACCAAGGTTCCTACTTGTTTTCCTTCGACCACTTTTTTCAAGTTACCTCCCGAATCCATATCGAATACAATAATTGGTAACTCATTCTCTTTACACAACGTAAAGGCCGTTAAGTCCATTACGTTTAAACCTTTATCTATCACCTCTTGGAAAGAGATTTGATCGTACTTAACTGCGCTTGGATCTTTCTCTGGATCGGCCGTATAAATACCATCTACACGTGTACCTTTTAAGATTACATCTGCATTTGTTTCAATTGCTCTTAACGAGGCAGCTGTATCTGTAGTGAAGTATGGATTTCCCGTACCAGCTCCAAAAATCACCACACGTCCTTTTTCTAAATGACGTGTTGCCCTGCGTTTGATAAATGGCTCTGCAATTTGCTCCATTTTAATGGCACTTTGTAAACGTGTTTTTAAGCCTATAGATTCTAATGAGCTTTGAAGCGCCATACTATTAATCATAGTGGCTAACATCCCCATATAATCTCCTTGTACGCGGTCTATAGCTCCGTTTACTTGTTGTATACCACGGAAGATATTTCCCCCTCCAATAACAATTGCCACCTCTACACCAGCATCAACTAGTTCTTTGATCTCCAATGAATATTGGGTTAATCTATCGTGATCTATTCCAAATTCTTTAGATCCCATGAGTGATTCGCCACTCAGCTTTAGAAGTATACGTTGGTATTTCATATTGCAGCACTAAAAAGTATGGCACAAAAAAAGAGAGATTTTCGTAAAAACCTCTCTTTCTAATTGGAAATAATTTCCAGATTTTATTTCAATGCGAATCTGTTAAAAGCAGAAATCTCTAGACCTTTTTGTACAGAGTCTAAATATCCTTTAACAGTTTGCTTGTTGTCTTTGATGAACGCTTGCTCTACCAACGTATTTTCTTTGAAGAACTTGTTCAAACGACCCATTGCAATTTTCTCAAGCATTTCTTCAGGCTTACCTTCTTTGCGAGCCATTTCCTTACCGATCTCTAATTCTTTATCGATAATGTCTTGAGCAACTCCGTCTTTATTCAAAGCTACAGGAGCCATTGCAGCAGCTTGCATAGCAACGTCTCTACCAGCTTCAGCAACGCCCTCGCCAGCAGCACTTAAACCTACTAATGCAGCAACTTGATTACCTGGGTGGTTGTAAGCAACAACACTTGCAGCATCAATCAACGCTAATTGCGAAACTTCGATTTTTTCACCGATTTTTCCAATTTGCTCAACGATTGATTCACCTACAGTGATATCTCCCATTGGAAGTGCTTTCAACTCATCGATTGTGCTTACTCCGTTTTCTAATGCTTGATTAGCTAATGAAGTAGCAAACTCACCGAATGCGTCATTTTTAGCAACGAAATCAGTCTCACAGTTTACTTTGATGATAACACCTTTAGCGCCATCTTCAGAGCTTACTGCAACAACTAAACCTTCAGAAGCCTCGTTATCGCCACGTTTAGCAGCAACTTTTTGACCTTTTTTACGAAGGATTTCGATTGCTTTATCAAAATCACCATCAGCTTCAACTAGTGCTTTTTTGCAGTCCATCATTCCTGCTCCAGTTTGCTGACGAAGCTTATTAACTTC
>DIYR01000254.1 GCA_002429085.1 Flavobacteriales bacterium UBA6049 | reverse complement strand
CTTCTTTGCTAGGTTGAGGAGGGATTGGTTTTGATGTGATAGTATCGTCATCCTCTTTTTTACAGGCAAGGGCTATCCCTGCCATTATGAACATAATAGCTAAACGTTTCATTTTTAGTATGTTTTAGTTGATTACTGTAGGAAGCTAATAGCTGCGTCTAAGATTTCGTCTTTCGTTAAATCTGATTTGTCAAAGTCTACTCGTACATCTGGTGGAACGCCATTCTCATAAGAAGGGTCTCCATCAAGAGTCAATGTTTGGGTAACCGAGAATCTGTATGTCCATCCGTTCGGAAGTTGCCCACCATTTGGTAGTCCTAATCCACCACCTGTAGTATCACCCATTAGTGTAATGTTGGGTACTGCTTTAGCAGCAATAGAGGTAAATGAACCTGCACTGTAGGTTCCCCTGTCGATTAAGAAAACTACTGGTTTTGTGTAGCGAACAGATCCAGCTGGAGATACAACCACCGCTTCTTTTTCTGAGAAATCAGTATGCTCAGGACCATTTTTTATGCGTGTGTAGTATACTGTTAATTCTTGAGGAACAAATCGTTCTAGAATGTTAAACATATCTCTAGGAACACCCCCTCCGTTTTCACGCAGGTCAACAATCAAGCCCTTGGTGTTTCTGTACCTGTTTAATACAAAATCAAGGTTTTTCTGATCTACAATTCCACCAAACTGAGGAAATCTGATGTAGCCAATGCTTCCGTTATCTACAAAGTCGTGCATAAACGGACCAGAAACATAGTAGTTGCTAGGTAGGTAATTGTCTGTAATCACACGCCAATCAAATTGATCTTGCCCAAGAGCATAAATATCAAAGAATGATTGATTAAAGTGAGATTGTAGATTTACATGACCATCTTCTAAGGTGTTGAGCATTCTAGACATCACTCGGAAAAGCGAATCTTGCGAGATGCCATCTCTTACTTGCGGACGGTATTGATCATATACGGCATTCCAATCCACATTTTTCACTTCAAAGTAGCTGTACTTATCGTTTACCTCATTCCATAAATAATCGAATGCAGCAACTTCGCTTACTTCAGTTTTTTCTTCTTCAAATAATGCTCTTTCGCAACTCATGGCGAACAGGGCACATGTTAAAATTAATAGTACTGTTCTCATGATTCTTATTTTCTGGTGTTGAATAAAATAGATACGCCTAATACATGTTGAGCCATTTCAAATTTTTCTGGCTCATCGCCTGTGAAATAAGCATCCCATGCGTAGCTGAATTGCAATGCATTTCCACTAGAGAAATACTTGGTGTAACGTAAACTGGTATTCATTCTAAAACCATTTACACGCCACTTGTAGCCATCAAATGTCTCGGGATCTGTAGTTAAATCACTTTGACCTATGTACACAAATCCATTTCGGTAGTTGGTGTTTAATACGCCAATGTTTAGGTGGTAATCTAGTTGGCGTTTAATAGGGTTCAAGTGGTACTTAATAAATAAGAACTTCTTGTTTTTTTCTTTCGTTCTCGAAATATCCATCACACCCTGTGCAGATGCGAATAAGGTTCCAATAATTTCTTGACCATTCGAGTTATTTCCCAGAGAAGCATTCAAGCGGTAATTTCCTGTAATGTTTGCACTACCTCCCACTTTCACATGAAACTTATCTATTGCTAAAGCCGGAATAGCGTATAATCTAGAGAAACTAATACTCGATCTGTAGAAAGTACTTGTAGCCGTTTCATTATTGATAGAGTTAAAAGCAATTCCTCTGTTAAAGTCGGCACCAATAAATGTGTAACGTAAAGAGTCTTCGCGCTCATAGCCTAACGCTGCATGAAACGTTAACGGAGATCTATACACCAGAGGAGAGGTGCTAAAATCTCTGAAATTTGTAGGAGCTAGTCCCATGGTTACTTTTACATAAGATGCCCGTTGTTTGCGCAATGCTTTGTGAGTAGAATCTACTCCCCATGCCCATACCGATGAACTAGTGGTAATGAGCATTAGCGTTACTAAATAGTTGATTTTCATTGCTGGAATTTTGAGAGTTTAGAATTTTAGTTTGATAATCGATTCCAAAAAATAGGTGTGGCTAGTATGTTTTTTAAGATGAATAAAACCACCATTAAATAACTCAATGCTGGCATGTTGGCCATTGGTGAAAATAATGCTATCAGAAGTACAACACCAATGCATGAGCTGATGAGTAATTTGTTGATTTCAGATTTTACAAATACTAACGTAAATCCAACCAAAAACGCTGGTAGCATAAAACATAATGCATCGGCAGTGTTGGGGAGTAAGCTCACTGCCCAAATATGTACCAATTGGGTTAAAAATACTGGAATAAACCTGAGTTTATGCAACTCAAAGTAAGACGAGGTACCTGGTGTAAACTGAGAAACCAGTCCACCAGCTAAATCAAACAAAGAAAGGGCTACTATAAATTGAACCCAGTTTTGCAGACTTGTTACATCTTGATGGAATAAACTAGTGCAAGCCGCTGCTATTCCGATGGCGTTTACCAGCACCACATGGTGAAAGGGGGCATATTCGCCATGCCATTCTCTAAATGCAATTGGTATGTGTAATGCTTTGTTCATAGCTGTATGATTTTTACGAGGACAAAAGAATGACGCCCCAATTCTTCAAACGTCCTAGAATCGTATCAAGAAGTCCTGATTCTCATTTCTACCACAAAATAGAAGTTCGGAAATACCATTCTGTTTGACCTGAAAGGAGCACGAAGCGATGTGGTAAATAGGATGCATCTTTTTTAAAGCTATTCCGTTTTGGAAATTCTTGATAACCCATTACCTTTCAAAAATCAACCAGAGTAATTATGCAGCTTAAACTAGATGTAGCTAGGCTTAAACAAATAGAAACGTTTAAAGAGGTTCCAGAGAGTCAGTTACAATGGCTTATAGACGAATCTACCGTTAGCGAATACCAAGATGGCGATATAATTTTCAAAGAAGGAGATCCAATAGATCACATGAACATCATTCTTCAAGGTGAGATAAGGATGTATGCCGTACTTGAATCTGGAACAAAGTTTTTGAATGCATTTGGAGCTGATTACGTTACCGGAATTCTACCATATTCTCGAATGACCCATGCCAAAGGCAGGGGTGTTGCACAAGGAGATACGTACATATTAATGCTAGATCGTTCGTGTATCGATCACATGATTAGGAATTACTACGAGCTTACAGCTAGCCTGGTACATACCATGACTACCCGCGTAAGAGAGTTTTCGCAATTGCAAAGTCAAAACGAAAAACTCATGGCCTTGGGGAAAATGAGTGCTGGATTGGCGCATGAACTCAATAATCCAGCAAGTGCCATGGCGCGAAGTGCTGTTGAGTTACGAAAGCACTTGAAACACGTACCAGATAAGTTTAAGGCAGTTATTCAGATTCAGTTAGAAGAAAGTCAAGTAGATAAAGTGAATCAACTCATAAGTGATAGAGTAGCAGAAGGAGCACCTATGTTGAGTTTAATGGAACGTACTTCTCGAGAAGACGATCTACTAGATTTTTTAGAAGATCATGGAGTTGATGATGCCGATGAATGTACCAGCATCATGGTAGATTTTGGCTTTGAGGAATCGCATGTCGAAGAAATTCTCGATATCACAGGTGAAGATCATTTTGAACCTGTTATCAGATGGGTAGTAAGTAACCTCACTACTGAAAAAATGGTAGAAGACATCAGCGAAGCAGCAGAACGAATTTCAGGATTGATTCATTCCGTAAAATCGTTCTCACACATGGATCAAAGCCAAGACTTTCAAACCATTGATATTCACGAAGGGCTGCGATCAACGTTGAAACTGTTAGAGCATAAAATTCAGAAACAAGGCCATGAATTAGACATGCAGTTTGATACGAAGATTCCGATGCTCGAAGCTATGCCAGGAGAACTCAATCAAGTTTGGATGAATATACTCTCTAATGCAGTAGATGCGCTAGAAGGAATGAAAGGCAAAATCACCGTAAAAACCATTTGTAGAGAAGATGTAGTACAAGTGTACCTCTCAGATAATGGTCCTGGAATTCCAGAAGAAGTAAAGAGCAGAATTTTTGAGCCATTTTACACCACAAAAGATGTTGGAAAAGGAACAGGATTAGGTTTAGATATAGCCAAGAAGATAGTTCAAAGACATAAAGGAAATATATACGTAGACAGCGAACCAGGAAATACCTCCTTCGCTATTTTTATTCCCGTTAAACAACAGAAAGCATGAGCCAGAAGCCAATCATATTTTTAGTAGATGACGATCCACAAGTATTGAAAGCCATTCAGCGCGATATCCGCAATCAATACCGTAAATCGTATAAAGTGATGGCAACAACTTCGGCCAACGAAGCATTAGAAGCCGTAACTGAATTAAAGAATAACGGAGGCGAGGTAGCACTTTTCTTAAGTGATCAGCGCATGCCCGAAATGCGTGGCGTTGACTTCTTAGAAGCCATAAGAAAGGTATATCCAAAAGCTGGCCGTGTGCTGTTAACCGCTTACAGCGATACAGAAGCAGCCATCAAGGCCATTAACGATGTACAATTAGATTACTATTTGTTGAAGCCATGGGATCCGCCAGAGGAAAAACTATTCCCAATAATTGATGATGTTTTGGCGGCATGGCAATCAACTTATTCTCCGGTGTTTAAAGGAGTACGCGTATTAGGATATCCATTCTCTAAGTTATCTCACGATATCAAAGATTTCTTAGCAGCCAACCTGATTCCATACCAATGGCTAGATGCTAAAAACGATGACACAGGAAAAGAGTTAGTAGAGGCAAATAACCTCACCAGTGCAGAACTACCGGCTGTTTTGCTAGAAGATGGAACCTTGCTGAAACAACCCAGCAACGAAGAAATTGCCGTAAGTATGGGCTTTCAGGATAAAGCCAAAGAAGACATATACGATGTGGTAATTGTTGGGGCTGGCCCTGCCGGATTAGCAGCTGCGGTATATGGTGGATCGGAAGGGTTGAAAACCCTACTCATAGAGCGTAAAGCTCCGGGTGGACAAGCGGGTACAAGTTCTCGTATCGAGAACTACTTAGGGTTTCCAAAAGGTTTGAGCGGACAAGATTTGGCGCGCAGAGCCATTACTCAGGCACAACGTTTTGGTATTGAATTTTTGAACCCTAAATCAGTCGAAAACATAGAGGCCGATGGTTTGTACAAAACCGTAAAGTTGACCAGTGGCGAAGAAATTAAAAGCAAGGCCATTGTATTAACTACAGGTGTAGATTACCGTAAGTTAGAAACCAAAGGATTGCCAGATTTTACTGGAGCTGGGGTGTATTATGGCGCGGCCATGACAGAGGCAAATGCGTGTAAAGATGGAAACGTATTTGTAGTAGGGGGTGGTAACTCAGCTGGACAGGGTGCCATGTACCTTTCTAAGTTTGCCAAGCAAGTAACCATCTTAATTCGCAAGCCAGATTTATCGGCTACCATGTCGCAATACTTAATAGATCAAATTGCGGCAACTCCTAATATTGAAGTAAGGCCATACAGCCAAATTACCGAAGCACATGGCGATGAGGTACTACAACAATTAACCATAGAAGATGTCCGTTCGCATGACGCTGTAACACAAGATGCACGTGCGGTTTTCATTTTTATTGGTGCAAAACCATATACAGAATGGCTTCCTGAAGGAGTTATTAAAGACGAAAAAGGATTTGTGCGTACAGGGAAAGAAATTACGCAAGAGCCTGTGTGGCAAACACATTGGAAAGAAACAAGAGAGCCTTTTTTATTAGAAACATCTGTACCCGGAATATTTGCTGCAGGAGATGTGCGCTCAGGTGCAATGAATCGTGTAGCTTCGGCCGTTGGAGAAGGAGCCATGAGCATCTCTCTCGTTCATAGATATTTGGCAGACGCATGATAGTTTACAACCCCAACGCACGTTGGAGTAAAGATTTAAAGCACTTATTCACCTCTTTTACGATGACAAGGGTTGTTCGCAGCTCTTTAATTTTTGGTGCATTCACCGCCTTCTTGGCGTTTATTCATCCTCAGTTTATTCCAGCAGAAAGCGTGGAAGGCTTTGCGGGTATTTTCACCTTTTTGGGTGTTGTACTCAGTATTTTGATGGTGTTTAGAACAAATGCTGCTTACGATAGGTGGTGGGAAGGTAGAAAGCAATGGGGCATGCTACTCATTCAATGCAGAAGTTTGGCAACCTACATTCATACTATGTACGATGTAGGAGATACCGAATCTAGAAGGTATTATTCAGTAGGGATTTCCAACTTCTGTTTGGCTATGGTAGAGCATTTAAGGCAAGGAACTATCGTAGAAAAACTGATTCCGTATTCTGAAACAGAAACAATTAAGCTGAAAGCATCCAATCATGTTCCAAACATCATTGCACGCGAGATCTTTCAGAAACTAGAAATTGATTACCGGTTAGGCACCATTCAAGATATGGATATCTTGAATGTACGTCCGGCTCACCATGCCATGATGGAAGTATTAGGAGCTTGCGAGCGAATTAAAGCTACGCCCATTCCTTTTGGACATGCCGTATTGGTGAAGATGTTTATTGCAGCATACGGAATCTTGTTGCCATTTGCCCTCGTACCAGAATTAGGCTATTGGAGTATACCAGCCATTATGATCATCATGTTTGCATTTTTAGGAGTAGAAATGCTGGGTGCAGAAATTGAAGATCCTTTTGGCTTAGACTGCAACGATTTGCCTACCCAAACCATAGCCGAAAAAATTAGAGATAACGTACACGAAATTTTGGAAGTAAACCCCAACTACGAAGCTAGCAAACCAGCTGCGTTGTATGACAAGGTGTTTTAGTTGAGTGAGGTAGGGGTGTGTTAATAGTGTAATCTGCAACAATGTAAGTGCTCAGGGCTATAAGTCTGAGTTTACAATTTTACTTTTAGCCCGTATTGCGTTTAGGTTTTGTTGTGTGGCATTGAAAACTTATGGAAATACAAAAAGCCTTAAAGAACAAGTATCAAATTGACTATAACAAAGTCGCTGTCGCTGGTGATGGTGGAACAATTTGCTTCGAATTAGTTGATTGTGATAATGAGCATCATTTTTTATTTATTGATAGAAGAATCGACTCTAAGACGATCAATCATTTTTACGCTAATAATTATCCTGGTGAAACCGATTCAATTCATCTAGGACTAAACGAAGATCTATTAATAGAAATTGAAAAAATATATAACGCCACACAACACTAAATAAAACCAATGCTTAACCATCGCTTTTGTAATCTTGTAACGTGCGCTTTTGCGGGCGACATTCAAGTCCTACGGACGTTGACGACAGCGGAATCCGCACTGTCTTTATTTTAAACCGCTGTGCAATTAAAAAAATGAAAATTCTGTTTCAAATACTATTGATTGTCTCTTTCACATCTTGTCAACTTGTGGACAAGAAAAATGAACAGTCGTATTGTGAAAATGAGGCACTATTGCTACAAGGAAATTCTTCATTTGATGTAACGTTTGACTTTAACTTATTGCCTGATAAACAAATTAAGCATCTTCAATCTCAAGTTGACATTTCCCTTTGTAAAGGTGTAATACCACTAAATAGCAGTTTTGAATTAGAAAATAAGAGAATAGAGACTCTATTAATGACTGATTGGTGTTGTGTTGACTCGACAAACTATCTTGATGAATTACTACTTGCCTGTTTTCTAGTTCGTTCTAAACAAATACTAATCAATTCAAGTGGACATATTTTACTTGATGGAGAATTAGTAAAGCTTGACTCGATTTCTCAAATGGTTTCAAAAATCTCTAAGGACTTTTTTTGGCACAATTCATATAAAATAGTGGCTTACGAAATTCTTTGGGATAAAACGACCGACAATCAAACAAAATTTAATGTTCTCGAGCAAACAGTAGACGGTTATCTACAGGCAGCAAATGAAATTTCAAAGACAGAGTTCAATTTAGGACTTTGTCAATTAGATAGCACGAGTCTAAAAGAACTGAAACGTAAATTCAGATTTACAGTTTTGATTGAAAAGGAATTGACAGTTCCTCCTCCTGATGGACTTCTTGAAATTGATACAAGAGAACCAGAATTAGAAAGTGAAAAATAAAAACGGGGCAGAACAAGGCGAATAACCAATATGTCAACTAGAAATAAATTGAAAGTCCTGCTAATTGAGCAGGCAACACAAAATCAAAGTTTTGACGTTTAACAAAAAGAAAATTTAAAACGTATGTTTTGGCTTAGTGGTAAACCGAAAGTGAAGTGCTTCGAACCTGCCCTACTGTCCATACTCTAAACGCTATAATTAGTGTTTTAATTTTTCTTTCCAATTTCGTTTTTCAACCTTCCGAACATTGGCAACTTGCTTTAGTATCGCCAAATATTCAGTCAGTTCTAAAAGTTCATTGTCGTCTTGGTCTCCTTTAAATTCTGCCACATAAATTGCATTACCATAATTTTCTTGAGATTTATGAGGGGTGTCGTCAATGATCAATGTTCTTTCCAAATCAAAACCAAGTTTCTTGACTTTTTTAAGTCGTTTAACGAAAAAATGATGGTCAATAGAGTCGATGTTTAAATTTCCATCAGAGTCAAATGTTGAAGGTCTTTTGAAAGTTGCCTTCGAGCGAGCCCAACAAAATATTGCGTTTTCCTTAAGTTCTAATTTTTGAGTCATTTCATCAACATAGTTGTCTGTCGCTGACGACCAAATTGCGAAGCGAAAATTTTTCTTTATGTAATCAATAAACTCGTTAAAGTGAGGTCTTTTGTATACAAAATAGTCACCTAGTTCAAAGTCGTGTTCAATTTCTAACCGATTCTTAGTTGCATAGACTAACGTTTCGTCAATGTCAAGAATTACTAATATTTCAGATTTTTCTGTGGACATTTTTTAATTCATCAATTAGTCAGCGCGGACATGCAGTCCGAGCAATAAATATTGGAACTATTTCAACTATTCTACCACTTTTTAGACTGAAAATCTAAGTTATGGATTTGCGGTAATGCAATCATGATCAAGTCCATAAGTCAGAACGAACCAGAGGGAGATTTACGAATCCAGGTTTCGTGAATGTTTAATGAGTCTTGTATATATTTAAAAATTAATGTGTCAGAATGATATTGGTAACTTATTTCTAGTACTTCATTGTTGAACGTAAAGAGTAACTTTTGTTCTGAAATAGATACATGACCGTGATTTATTGGTTCATCTATATAAGATGTGAATAAGGTCGTAGTATCACTTTTAGTTAAATCTGTAAAAAAGACAACTGACTCATTTTTGTTGAGCTCTGGATCTGTATTGGAGTTCAATAATCTATCATGTAAACTCCACTCTCCTGAGAGTGTATGACTTGTAATTGACTTTTGGGCATTGAGCTTTTGTTGAGTGAAGAAAAGGAAAAAAAGAAGAACAATGGTGTACGAAGCGATTGATGAGTGCATAAAAATTTGATCTGTGTGAAAGAGTCTAAGTTAGTATTTGAATTTCAGTAAGCACGGACCGAAAGTCTAAATTATAGATTTACGGTAATGTAATCATGATCAAGGCTATAAGTCGGATCGATAGAATAGATTCACGAAATCAGGTAGTCGATTCGTGAATTCGTTTCCTGTCTCCGTGAAAAACAAGCTCAATGATTATTAGCGAAGCTTCAGATTTGCGAAAAATTCACCAATCAATATGAAATACACGTTTACAATCCTTTCAGTTTGCTTTATCGCCAGTACTGCTATTGCTCAAGTAGTAAATATTCCGAATGCAAACTTCAAATCCATCTTAGTTGGTAATACGAGCATCAATACAAATCAAGACACTGAAATTCAGGTTTCTGAGGCGTTGGCTTTTACTGGTACCATTGATTGCAACAGTCAAAACATAGCTGACCTAACAGGTATTGAAGCATTCGTAGGCTTGACTGAACTATTGTGTAACAATAATCAAATAACAAGTCTTGATGTGAGTCAGAACACTGCCCTTACCTCTTTGGTGTGTGGCGGTAATCAACTTACTAGTTTAGACGTGAGTCAAAACACGGCTCTTACCCTGTTGAGTGCTACGCAAAATCAGCTAACCAGCTTAAACGTGAATCAAAATACGGCTCTCACTACTTTAGAATTGAATGGAAACCAATTAAGTAGTTTAGATGTCAGCCAAAACACGGGACTAACTTCTCTTCGTTGCAACAGCAATCAACTAACTAGTCTTGATATAAGCCAGAATACGGATCTTACGCTCGTAGATTGCAATGGCAACCAGATAACAAGCTTGAATGTAGGGCAGAACAGAGCTATGGTTTCACTGGATTGTAGCGGCAATCAAATTACAAGCTTAGATGTTAGTCAATGTGTAGCTCTTACACAGTTGCGTTTTCAAAACAATCAATTAACTAGCCTAAACGTAGCCAATGGAAACAATGCCAATTTTGTGTTCTTTTGGTCGGTTGGAAATCCGAATCTTACCTGTATAGAGGTGGATGACGCTGCTTATTCTACGAGTAATTGGACAATCAGTACGTTTAATTTTGATGCTGGATCGAGCTTCGATGAGAATTGCACTTCGGTTGGCGTTACAGAAACCGCTTATCAAGCGATAGACATCTACCCTAATCCAACAAAGGATGTGGTTCGTTGGAATGGAATAGTTGCTCAAACTGCCGAAGTTTTTGACCATACTGGCCGCAGCGTGCTTTTGATAGCACAACCAAACGGTTTGATAGATATTTCCGAACTACCATTGGGAATTTACGTCCTCAAGTTGTTTACAGAAGAAGATGTTTATACTTCTAGAACTGTAAAACAGTAAGCTGTAATTAAATGACTCAGTGATCGCGGACTTGCAGTCCGCGCAACTGGTATAGGTATTAGTTCAAAGATTCTATCACTTGTTAGACATAAAGTATAAGTTGTGGATTTGCGGTAACGTAATTACACTAATAACTACAAGTCCGAGTGAGCGGGATTTTATTTTTCACGTACTATAATTTCAAGTTTAAAAAAGCAATCTTTGAAGCTGTCAAATTTATTATTCAAGTTTTTTAAGTTCTATGTCAATGTGTTCTGCGAGGTTATGACATCTCTTCTCGAAATTTGTGTAATAAAAAATTTTTGCTTGTCTGAAAATAATACTCTGCTGGATAATAATCTTAAAACCTGGATCATTAATTGCTCCTATTGTATCAATGAGAACTAGCGGCCTCCCGAAGTAATTGGGATTGTAATATTGACTCGTTTGAATTTCATGGTCAGTTAGATACTGAATAGAGTCACCTAGAGCAAAGTATTTTAGGAAATAGGGTAATTTATTTGGAAATGTTTGATATTCACTCATGTCGTTCTCCAAAGCTAGGATGACTCTTACGAAGAAGTCATAGTGCCTTGAGATCTCTTGTTTCAAAGAATTATTTGATATTGCTCCCAAATTATTGTTTTGGAGATTACTAAATGATGCTTGATGAAGAATAGAATATAAAGGTCGTCCTAACGCTTGTGAGAAGTTAAGATTTTTGTTTTTTTCAGAAGATGGGTCATGTAAAAAATTGAGAAGCATTTTCTCATTTTCTAGAAACTGTTCATGAAACTCAATATTGTAGCCCACATCTAATGTATCAAGAAGTATATCATTCTGTATGTTTTTAAGTACAATGATCTCTTGTAGTTTCTGTCTTTTTTTTTCCTTGTTTGTGTCTATTTGTAAAGCTATTACAATACTGAAAACTAAAAGAATGAACTCAGTAATTGCATGAAAAACAAACTGTTTGATTGGATTGTTATTAGAGAGGAAAAGTCTGAATTTGATTAAGTTTTTATGAAACATTTAATATTTGTATTGACATGGAGTTTGGAATATGTAAATTCAATGATTGATTTCGATGGTGTTTGATGGTATTGGTTATGAAACGTAGGGCGCTTCAAATCGATTACGTGTCTACTGAAACAAAAGCTTGCTAGGTATACTACCTTTCTGAAAGCCTTATCTGCCTTATGTTTTTGAGCTATTTTTTTTCGAATTATTTAATATTCTTATTAGTTCGAGTTTTAAGTTTTTTTCTAGTTCTATCTCGTTATTGTAAATGATAAATTTCTTTGTTCGAATATCTATAGGGATGTCATTTGGTGTTTTTGATAAAAGTATTACTGGCTTATCCATTGCTTGTGCTATTCCTAGTTCATAAAGCACATTCGGATTTCTGCCATTAATGTTTGCTATTATCAAGCGAGATTTAACAATTTGTCTTAAAATATGACTGAAAATATCAGAGCTAAAATATTCTTCATCACCTCTAGAGCATTTAAAGTCAACACTGTCACATATTCTCTTGATTATAAAATAATCGTCAATAAAACGGTTGTGGAATGGCGTTAACACAAAAATGAGTTTGTTATCAACTATTGTGTCTTCTTCATCTATTCCGTTACTTCTTAAAAAATTTGTCAATCGAATGTTCGAATTACCATATTCAGTTCTCACTTTCGACTGACTATCGATTATTAGATGATTAACATCTTGCCACCTACTTTCATTCAAAATTAAACGGTCATTAAGAGAATACATTTTGTCTTCTAAAGAACGCCTAAAACTTTCTAGCTCTGCTCTTTGTAACTTAAGGTCATATCTTGACTGTTTAAGGTTTTTCAGCAAAAAAAAAGTAATCAAAGTTATCAAGCTAGTAAGAACTACTGCAAGGACAAATGCCATTAAATTAATCGGTAGTTCCATTATTTTCTATTTTATTAGGTTCTTCAACGTCATTTTGTTGTTTCAAATCTTGTAATAGGTTTATTGATATCATTAGGCAAGTAATTGTTACGAATAGATTTATCGCTAGAAGGAATAGCCAAGATTTGTTTTTTCCCTTTTCATAAATCAAAATACTTCTTCTCCAAAAAAAAACAACTCCAACAGCTATAATGAGATAGACTATCCAATATAATAGCCCTTGACTTTGTTTTGTTTCTGTCGATATAATATATGCAATTAGGAATGAAATTGACAGGAATATCATATCAACTGGCAATTCACACATTGCCTTAATTGCTATCGGAGCTTCAACGTTCCTGTCAATCATCATTTTTAGAAGAAATGACAAGAAGAGCAATCCAATCGGTAGGATTAGTTCCAAGTGTTCCATTTATTCATATTGAGCACAACAGTTAGTATAAGAAACATAGCTATCCTGAAGGATGCTTTGCATTATACACCTTGTTGCTATTAGTTTTACATTCCAATCTGTCTTGTCCAATCTCTGATTAAGGTTCCAATTCTAGCTAGATCTTGATCTGAAAGTTCGCCACTATGCATAATAACATTGCGCGAGCGCTCAAGAGTTTTAATGATTTGTTGTGCCCATTCGATTGAAATTACGTGTGGTTCGAAATACTCCCAATTGTCTCCTCGCATAATAGAAACAAGATCTCCAAATTCAGTATAGTTTATGAAGTTATCTCCTCGTTGTGTGTGCCATTTAATTTTATCTTCCTCTTCTTTCCGTGATTCGGCTTTATCTCTGATTTTTTTTGAAACACAACCCTCCCACCAATTTGGTCCTTTTTCCTCGAGTAGCTTCTGTGTTATAAATTCCCTTATGCTATTTTCTAAGGCTGAAATAGCAATAAATACAAATGACATTTTTTTAGATCGAATTACTAACTCATCAGACAGTTCATCAATGCAAAGAATTTTGAATATTTCTTCCTCATCAATTTTAGCTATTGATTTGTGATCTTTTGCATCAGTCTTTTCTAAAGCTTGCTTAGTCAGCATTCCTTTAAACACGAAAGAGTATAGAGGGTCTGAACTCATAGTAAGTGTTCTTTAAGAGATTTGAAAATTGCATCATAGACAGCGATGTCTTTTGATTCCGGTAAGTGAATCTGTATATTATAGTGCATTTCGGTAGTGATATTTTTATTTATTATTTCACCTATTTGTTGTCTATTTGGAGTGTCAGGATCAATATGCTCTTCTTGAACATCTTCTTCATCAACTGTTTGTATTTGATAATCATTGAAATCTGCTAGTTTACAAAGTTCAACAAAAGTCTTAGCCATCAAATCAAATACATTGTCCTTTTTACTTCCTTGAAAAATGGTTTTGAATTTATTTTTCA
Source organism: Flavobacteriales bacterium UBA6049 (assembly GCA_002429085.1). Taxonomy (GTDB): domain Bacteria; phylum Bacteroidota; class Bacteroidia; order Flavobacteriales_G; family Salibacteraceae; genus UBA6049. The sequence continues at coordinate 2,047 of DIYR01000254.1, read as the reverse complement.
CATCTGTTTTGGACATTTTGTAAGCTTCTTTATTTAATTGGAATAAATCACTATAAGCTTCTCTTATACAATGTCCTAAAATACTTTTAGTTCTAGACTTGTCAATGAATTCATAATATTTTTGAGTCGGGCTGCCACCACTATCAAGAAGTCCAAGATCTTTAAACAATCGAATATATAGTCGGTCATTTGTGCTTTTGTAACCTAAGTTTGTTAAAAACTGAATTGTAAATTTTTCTGGTGCTTGAGCATTAACAATTGATTCGATAATAGGACTCAAGTTTTTAGTTGTAATTAAATAGCTTTCAGTTATTGGCATATTTCTGTTTTTAATTAATGGCAATGTGCTTTATTTCCATTTCACCTGTTTTACTATTAACGGAGAATCAAAGGCAGCTACTCATGGTTGATTCACCTCTAAAATATAAGACACCTTCTACCCTGAAAGTTTCCATTCTAAAAACAGGTAAAAATCACTAGTTGATAGTTTGGTTGTATAGGTATTTATACCTGCACCAATTAGTAGTAACTAATAAGAATTTGTAGGATTGATGAATAACACTTGGCTTCTACGCAACTCAGCAACCACATGGTGGTTTAGCGGATCGTTCAGTTTGAATAGTAGTCGAGCGTAATGATGTGATTTACGATCGGATCATTGAGCTTATCGAAATGAAAAGCTCGTTTCGATAGGCTCAGTGCCTCCATATTAGGTACATTCACTGCCCCACATTAGGTAGACGCTCCTGCTAGTTCGTTAGAATTAGTGCGGTTGTTACCAATAAGTTGTTGGCTATATGAAATACGAACTTTTCTTACTCTGCAAACATCTGCTTGGTCCATTGAGTAAAGAAATCCTTTAACGTATAACCTGCGGCATGAGCCATTTGCGGAACCAAACTAGCTTCACTTAATCCTGGAACGGTATTAACTTCAATAATGTAAGGTGTTCCATTCGGATTTAGCATAAAGTCTACCCGGAAAACGCCATCCATGCCAAGCGCTTTGTAAATCTGTTTAGATACTTCTTGAACTTTAAGTGTAGTTACTTCGTCTAGCTCTGCTGGAGTAATCTCTTGCGATGCACCTTCGTACTTGGCTTCGTAATCAAAGAAATCGTGAGATGTGATAATTTCTGTAAGTGGTAAAGCTTCTAGCTCACCATTAAAGTTGTGTACGGCACAGGTTACTTCTCGTCCTTCTAAGAAAGACTCAATCATAATACGGTGATGGTGCTCAAAAGCATACGCTATGGCTTTATCTAACTCTGCCTCGCTATGTACTTTAGAAACACCAAAGCTAGATCCAGCTTCTGTAGGTTTTACAAAACAGGGGTAGCCAATTTTCTCTGAAACAACTTCTTTGCTGATAGCATCGCCTTTGTCAAAGATCAAAGCTTGTCCGCAATCAAATCCACGTTGTGCAAGTACTGCATTGCACATGGCTTTATCAAACGTTAAGGCCGTTTGCAGTTGACCAGCCGTAGAGTAGGGCAGGCCAATTAAATCAAAGTAAGCTTGTAGCAAACCGTTTTCACCCGGTGTGCCATGAATGGCAATAAATACACCATCAAAAGTGAGTTTATGTTGAATGGTTTGAATAGAAAAATCGTGCTTGTTGATGCGGTATAAGTTGCCATCAATTTCGCATGTCCAATCTTTACCACGTATGCTTACCAAATGCGGTTCAAATTGTGTGCGATCTAGGTGTTGAAATACAACCTGAGCACTTTTTAAACTGATATCGTACTCTGCACTATCGCCTCCCATAACAATGGCTACACGTTTCATTCCATTCAAATTTTATGCAAGGTACAGAACGGTAGAATCGTTGTTGAATTACAAAGACCTGAGTTACGAACAATAGGAGGTTAAGAGGGGAATGATATAGAATCGGTAAAAAATGATTTTGGTTAAAAGTTTTACCTTTTAATTAGTGAGTGAAACTAGCATGTTCTTCTGTAGTTGAAGCCATGTTAAAATACCTGTTTGTTCATTCAGTTAGTGATAAGCCCGCAGTAGCCGGAAGTGCGTGTTTTCAGAGAAAA
>DIYR01000152.1 GCA_002429085.1 Flavobacteriales bacterium UBA6049 | reverse complement strand
GAAGAGTTAGATCCTCACAGTACTTATATTCCACTAGACGAGTTGCAGCGAATGAACGAGCCTCTTCAAGGAAAATTTGAAGGAGTTGGGATTCAATTTAACCTACTAAAAGATACGATCACTGTAGTTTCTCCTATATCAGGAGGCCCTTCTGAAAAGCTCGGAATTATTTCAGGAGACAAGATCATCACCATTGATGGTAAAACGGTAGCTGGTGTTGGATTTACAAACCAAGATGTAATGGATCACCTTAGAGGTGAAAAAGGAACGAAGGTTAACGTAGGTATCAAACGTGGTTCAACTGATGAATTAATACCTTTTGAGATTACACGTGACAAAATTCCAATTTATTCTGTAGATGCTGCTTACATGGCTGATCCAAAAACTGGTTACATCAAACTAAATCGCTTTGCAGCTACCAGTATGAAAGAAATCAATTTAGCCATGGATTCCTTACAAGGTAAGGGAATGGATAATTTAATCTTGGATTTACGTGGCAACGGTGGCGGATATTTAAACATCGCAATCGAACTTGCAGATCAATTTTTGAAAAAAGGGCAACTCATTGTATACACAGAAGGAAGGTCATATCCTAAAGATGAAACCTTTGCCACAGCAAAGGGATCATTTGAAAAAGGAAAACTAGTTGTACTGATCGATGAAGGATCTGCTTCAGCGAGTGAAATTGTTTCTGGAGCTGTTCAAGATTGGGATAGAGCCCTGATCTTAGGAAGAAGATCTTTTGGTAAAGGTTTAGTGCAAAAGCCATTCTCATTGCCAGATGGTAGTCAAATTAGATTAACCATTTCGCGCTACTATACTCCAAGTGGTAGAAGCATTCAGAAACCATATGACGATGGTCTCGATGCTTATTACAATGATTTAAATACTCGCTATGAACATGGAGAGTACACAACGCTAGATAGCATCCATTTTCCAGATTCATTAAAGTATGAAACCAAACTACGCGGAAGACCAGTATATGGTGGTGGAGGAATCATGCCAGACATTTTCATTCCGTTGGATACAACAAAAGCATCTAAATACTATAGCGATCTTATTCGGAAGGGTGCTCTTTCACAATTCAGTTTGACTTATTTAGATCATCATCGAAATGAGCTTAAGCAAACTTACCCAACCATAGAATCTTTCTCAAAAGAATTCGATGTTACTAACATACTTCCTGAATTTGTTACGTATGCTGCAAATGAAACAGGTATTGAGAAAAATGAAGAAGAGTTTATTCAATCTAAAAGTCTTATAGAAACCTCTTTAAAAGCATTAATTGCGAGAGGGATATATGAGCGAGGAGCTTTCTATCAAATCACCAATCAAACAGATGAAACCTATCAGCGTGCTTTAGAAGTTCTAAAAGACGATTCTTACAAACGCTTTAACATTTCGCATTGATTATAATGCATTGTCATTTTTTACATTCGTAACTCAACTAAATCAACAAACCAAAGAAAGAAATGGACGATTCAATGAAAAGTAATTTACAGTTAGGCCTCCTTGTATTGATTGCCGTTACTGTAATCTATGGCACTTTCATCAAAGAAGATAGCCTACCAAGAAGATCTACTCCCGCTACTACGGTGGCGACTGCCAAACAACCAAGCACCTCTCCTATTGCTGCTCCTCAAAATCAATTAGATTTTCAGCAACCAGCAGCACAAACGCCTGAACCTGCAAAACCTCTTGGACCTCCAACATCGGTAGCATTTGCTGAAATGTCTCACGATTTTGGAGCAATCAAACAAGACACTGAAAATGAAAAGATCTTTATATTTACAAACACAGGTGACAACCCATTAATCATCGAAAACGCTCGAGGTTCTTGTGGTTGTACAGTTCCTGAATGGCCTCGCGAACCAATTGCTCCAGGTGCTACTGGTGAAATTCGCGTTGTGTACAAGCCTGGAAAACAAAAAGGAAAACAAGCAAAAACCGTTACTATTACAGCTAACACTGAGCCAAGAGATACTCGTTTAACTATTTCTGCTGAAGTAGCTGCTGAAGAAGGAGCTTAATCATTTTTACATACTCAATAAAAAAAGCCGCTTAAAGCGGCTTTTTTTATTCTTCTATCCATTCTGTTACGAGTCTTCGTTCCATTCTTTCCGTACGTTTTGGCCAATCAATATCAGGATACCCAACAAAAAACAATCCCATACAACGATCTTCCTCACCAATACCTAAGAACTCTTTCATTTCACTGGAGTAGGTCAACCCACCACTCCCCCAATATGTTGCCAAACCATAGGCACTAGCTGTTATATACATATTCTGAACAGCAGCACTTACTGCAGCAATTTCTTCTACTTCAGGAACTGCATGCTTTTCATCACGCTTCATGATAATAGCTATAACTGCAGATGCCATAGAAGGACGTTCTAATAGTTTCCGATATTTCATCTCTTTGAAGTCAGCTTCAGGAGTTATGGTCTTATAGGTATCTGCATGCCACCTTCCAAGTTTCTCAAGTCCTTCATCATAAAAAACCTTGAACCTCCATGGTTGGGTTAGTTTATGAGTCGGTGCCCACCTTGCATTTTCAAGAAGCACTTCAATTAGTTCTTTTTGCACTTTTCTAGATGAAAACTGTTCTGGAAAAATAGTTCTTCGAGTTCGTATACACTCATTTATCTCGCTCACATTAAATCGCATACTTCTTTCCTTTTAGTCGTTCAAATGTAGTTAAAACCGTTCGTCACTAATTCAGACAACTATTAATTCATTTTGCATTATATTTGATATCAATTCAATATCACTTTAACTATGACACAAGAACAGAACTTTCGCCCAATGAATGGTTACCTATGGTTACTTATTCATGCCATTTTACTTATTGGAGCAATCGCATCAATAGCAATGAGGATGTTTCCTTTATTTTTCATTTTTGGACTCTTATTCTTCATTACTCTCCCGGGGTATTTCATCGTAAATCCAAATCAATCTAAGGTTTTAGTATTGTTCGGAGCTTACAAAGGAACAGTGAAATCTCATGGTTTCTTCTGGGCAAATCCGTTCTTCACTAAAAAGAAAATCTCTTTACGTGCCAGAAATTTCGATACGGAAAAAATAAAAGTCAACGATCATCTAGGTAACCCTATTATCATTAGTGCAGTTGTAGTGTGGAAAGTAGACAACACTGCACAAGCCGCCTTTGAAGTTGATAATTACGAAAACTATGTTACTGTTCAAAGCGATGCTGCCCTACGTACATTAGCAGGTCAGTATCCATATGATAACTTTAATGAGGATGAATCTCATCATACACTTACATTAAGGAGTGGTGGAAACGAAGTAAATCAGGTATTAGAAGAGGAGTTACAAGAGCGACTTTCTATGGCTGGCATCAGTGTAATTGAAGCTCGTATTAATCACTTGGCTTATTCAGAAGAAATAGCTGGAGCCATGCTTCAAAGACAACAAGCAACAGCCATTATTGCAGCTCGACAGAAAATTGTAGAAGGTGCTGTTGGTATGGTAGATATGGCAATAGAGCATCTTGAAAAAGGAGACACCATTACGTTAGATGAAGAACGCAAAGCCGCTATGATTTCAAATTTATTAGTGGTGCTTTGCTCTGATAAAAACCCTTCACCCGTAGTTAATACTGGGAGCATCTACTAAAGCTAACTTAGATGGCTAAACAGCAAAAGAAATCATTTGTACTTCGTTTACAACCAGACATGTATGATGCACTCGAAAAATGGGCAGCAGATGAGTTTAGGAGTGTAAATGGACAAATTGAATACTTGCTTCATCAAGAATTGAAAAAGAGTAAACGCATCAAGTAGCTAAACTTGATGCGCTTTATTTTGAACCAAACGAAATAGCAATAAACTATATGGCTCCTATCTTCAAATACAAGCGAAACTCTGAAGTCACCATCACCGAGTTAATGTCTCCTCATCATAGCAATTTCAGTGGTAAAATTCATGGTGGATATATTCTAGAACGTATGGACGGAGTAGCTTTTGCATGCGCCTCAAAGCATAGTGAGCACTACTGCGTTACAGCTTCTGTTAATACAGTGAATTTTATACAACCCATTGAAGTTGGAGAGTTAGTGTCTATGAAAGCCATGATAAACCATGTTGGCAAAAGCTCTATGGTAGTAGGCATTCGTGTAGAAGCTGAAAACATTAAAACTGGTGTAGTGAAGCATTGTAACTCTAGTTACTTCACAATGGTTGCTAAAGATGATCAAGGAAATAATGTGTCAGTTCCAGGTTTAATTCTTGAAACAGAAGATGATGTTCGAAGATTTGTAAGAAGTATTGAACGAAAAAGAGAACAAAGCGAAAGAAACATTAAATATGGTGTGGAATTCTCTATCGAAGATCATCTTAGCATGATAGAGAATCTAGGTAACGTTCAAATTTCTCTTTGATCTTTAAAAAAAGGCCAAAATAAAAAGCCCAAGAGTTTTCTTGGGCTTTGGGTGGAAGATGGGTCTCGAACCCACGACCTCTGGAACCACAATCCAGCGCTCTAACCAACTGAGCTACAACCACCATGTTGATTATTAAAAAATAACCTTCCTTTCGAAAAGGGATGCAAATTTATTCTTTTCTCTTAATCAAAGAATACTTCCCAGAAAAAAATCTACCGAAATAAGAAAGTAACATTCAATCCAGCCCTCTTCTTAGCAATAAACCCTAGAGTTAAATTCCAGAAAATTGTATTAATGAAATGTGCCCAAGCCATTCCTATAATCCCGAAATGAGGAATAAGTACAACTGCCAGACCTATTTGTAACAAAATCCCGCCTAAAAATACGACTAAACTATACTTCTCGTTTCCAGAAATGTTCATTACCAAACTGGGAACACCCAATAAAATATTAACCCACTGAACTAACAACAGCAAACTATATAAACTCCAGCTAATTTCACTTTCATAAGAGTCACCAAATAAGCCGAGAATCCATGGTTTCAGAAGTAAAAGAACTACTACTCCAACAGATGCTATTACCGTATTCACTTTAACGATTTTATAAATCTGTTTTTGAACCAACATCTTTTTACCTTGAGCAAACAAAGCACTAGCAGTAGGAAATAATGTATAGTTAGTGCTAAAGAGAATTAAGTTAAGCAAAAAAGAAATTCGCTTAGCTACAGAAAAGTAAGCTATCTCCTCAAAACCAGCCAATTCCTTAAGTAAAATCAAATCTATATTGGTATCAATAATATCAACCACTCCCAGTAAGAAAAAGTATTTTCTAGTTTTAACAGTCTTTTCCTCTAGTTCTTCAGTACTTGTTTGTAAACCTCTATATGAACTCAGTTTTTTAACTAGGGTTAAAGATCCTAGTAACACTGTCACAAAACAAATGGTGTAAACTAATAACACCTCATCAACAAACAATTCGGTTTGATTAAAGGTTAACCACCCCCAAATACCAATCAAAAAAAGTAATGGTACTAATATCCTTTCAGGTATTTGACTAATGCCACTCTGACCAACTACTTGCTGATAACTTTGGCGGATTCTGCCAGCCGCGAATAGGCCAATTATTAAGACTGTAAGAACAGCATCTCTAAAGGAAAAATATTGACTTTCTATTAGTACTGGAAACGATACCGAAAAGAAAATGCCGAACACAAATAATATGAGAAAACTCCAAGTTATTGATCGTTTAAAGACTCTCCAAGCTTGCTTCGTTCGGTTCAACGAAACTAACTGAGTAAGTTCTCTAACTATAAAATGATGGTTACCATATAGAACCAGCACAATAGCAATAGGAATAATAGATTGAAATAAATAACTCCATAAGCCAAACTGCTCATCAGAAAGATGGTTGGAAAGAAAAATGCTTACCGCGTACCCGAGTATCATACCTCCAATTTGCGTTAATGCAACCGCAATAAACGATGAAGAGAACCCTTGTACAGAAAACTGCTTACAAAACTGTTTAATAGGATTTTGCATAAAAATAGACTACAATACTCTGCTTTTTTTTCTCAATGAACGAAATCAGAAAAGAGTCAAATACACGTCAATAAGTCAAATCAACATTAACATTTTATCAACTTATTCGATTATTCACTAAATTGGCGCTGAAAAAGCGAGTTTAACTAAACCAATATTGTATGAAAAAGTCTTTACTCCTCCTCACGGGGAGCTTATTCTCCTTGGGTGTTATTGCCCAAAACCAACAATTACTTCCAGTTATTTCGGGTGAGCCAATTCTAAAGCAAAAGGATTATAAAGTAGGGAACGAGCCCGTTTCTGCTCCTTTATCTAACTCAAGAGCAACAAATGTTTCCCCAAACGGAACTGTAATTGGTAATACAACTTACGATCTCCAGACAAACTCTTCTTCTCAAAACAGGCTTTTACTTCATAGTGATGGTACTGTTTCTGCTGTTTGGACCTTTTCCAACAACGGAACTTTAGCGGCACCAGATAGAGGTACTGGTTACAACTATTTTGATGGAACCAGTTGGCAAGTTCCTGAATCAGATTTAGCTAACATGACTAGAATTGAATCTGAAAGAGGAGGATGGCCAAGTTTATTAAGCATTAATGGAGGTGAGGTAAATACTCTTCACAACACTGAAAGCAGTGTAATCACTTTGAATAAGAGACCTGCAAAAGGAACAGGGTCTTGGAGCGAGTCTAACGTATCTGGAACAGATTTAATTTGGAATAGAACTGCTTCAGGTGGTCCAAATGGAAACACGATTCACATGATTGCTGTAACTGCTCCAACTGCAAACAATGGACAAATTTATCAAGGTCTTGATGGAGCATTAGTTTATTATCGCTCTTTAGATGGTGGAGATACTTGGGATATCCAAGATTCTATTTTACCTGGATTAGACGCTACTGAGTTTACAGGTTTCAGTGGTGATGGATATGCTATAACTGCAAAAGGAAATACAGTAGCTTTTGTTTACTTCGGAGAGTGGGCTGACATTGTAATGATGAAATCCACAGATAACGGAGATACTTGGACAAAAACAATTATCAATGAATTCCCAATCGATCTTTGGGATGACAGTCAAATTTCTGATATTGATGGTGATGGCGAAGCTGATATTCTTTTAACATCTGATGGTGCAGGAAGCATTGTTCTTGATGATGAAGATAGTGCTCACGTTTTCTTTGGGTTAATGGGTGTATTAGAGGATGACCCTCTTACTGATGGTTCAAGCTTCTTCCCATTCACTAATGGTCTAATGTACTGGAATGAGAGCTTTGGTACTGGTGCTACTTCTGATACTATCATTACTATGACGGCACAAATCATTGCCCAAGCAGAAGATTTGAATGACGATGGAGATGTAAGAAATCCAAACGAAGATGCTTCTACAACAGCTGGATATTTTGTTTCACTCGCAGGAACTCCTTCTGCAGTTTATGATGAGAATACAGACAGAATCTTCGTAGCATATCAATCTTATATTGAAGAATCTTTATTTGCTCAAAGTTTCCGTCACATTTATGTTACAAACACTTCTGATGGCGGTGACACTTGGTCTACTCCAATCGACTTTACAGACAACGGAATTGGTGTAGAAGAATGTGTATTCCCTTCAGTGGCAAACGCTGTTGACGACTCACTAAGAATCATTTATCAAGAAGATAACGAACCAGGACTTGCAGTACGTGGAGATGAAGATCCTTACGGAAACAACAACATTGTATACTTAGCAATTCCTTTATCGGAGATACCAGGATCATTCTCTAATGATGTTACCGTTTCTAATCCAAATGGAGAAACTTGTGAAGGTGATGATATTACGCTTAGTGCAAGTTCTTCAGGACCAACAATTGAGTATTTATGGTCTAACGGAGCTACAACTCAAGACATTACATTGAATGCAACTGCTCAAAGTGGAACATACACTGTAACTGTAACAAATACTGCAAATAGCAACCAAGTGGTTTCTGATCCAGTAGTAATTACAATTCACCCTACTCCATCTGCACCAACAATCAATGAAAATGCTAATGCAATTTACGAAGCAGTTTCTTCATCAGCAGTTGCATACCAATGGTATGTTGATGGAAGTGCAGTAAATGGTGCTACTTCTTCTACTTATGACGGATCAAATAATGCAGGTGATGAAATTTCTGTTGAAATTACAGATGCGAACGGTTGTTCAGCTACTTCACAAACTGTTACAGGAATTGATTCTCATCCAGTACTAGGAAGTATCGGAATCTTCCCGAATCCTGCAGGTGATGTAGTAAATGTTTCATTTGACCAAACTCAAGCTGGAACTTATACAATTGAATTATTGAATACCATGGGACAATTGGTGATCTCAAAACAAGTTTCTGTTGATAACACGCAACGTGTTGAAATTGAAACTAACGCAATTAGCGCTGGAGTTTACCAAGTTAGAATTACGAATGGTTCAGATCAATTGGTTAAAACGCTAATGATCAAATAAGGCCTATCTAACATCCGATCGCTATGAGATTAAGCCTCCCGTTCAATCGGGAGGCTTTTTTTATTCTTGTAACACACAAGTTTTGCTATCTTACATTTATGAAGACAAAATCTGAAATCACTGCCAACTGGCTTCCACGATATACTGGGGTTCCCCTAGAAGAATTCGGAGAGTATATTTTATTAACCAACTTCGGAGATTATGTACAACGCTTTGCAGAACAAATGGGCGTTGAAGTAAGAGGCTCTGACAAGCCAATGCAATCTGCTACTGCAGAAGACATTAGCATTATAAACTTTGGAATAGGTAGTCCGATGGCTGCCACCGTGATGGACTTGCTCTCAGCCATTAATCCTAAAGCAGTACTTTTCTTGGGTAAGTGTGGCGGACTCAAGAAAAAAACAAAAGTTGGAGACTTAATCCTTCCAATTGCAGCAATTAGAGGTGAGGGAACATCTAACGATTATATGCCGCCAGAAATACCTGCCCTGCCTTCTTTCCGTTTACAACAGAGTGTTTCTTATGCTATTAAAAAGCACAAACGCGATTATTGGACTGGTACATGTTATACCACCAATAGAAGAGTATGGGAACATGATAAGAAGTTCAAAAAATACCTGCGTGAGATTAGAGCAATGGCTATCGATATGGAAACGGCTACTGTATTTATCACTGGGTTCGTAAATGAAATTCCGCACGGAGCTTTGCTCCTTGTATCAGATAACCCCATGGTTCCAGAGGGCGTAAAAACAGATAAGAGCGATGAAGCTGTTACAAAAAACTTCGTAAAAGATCATATCCAAATAGGTATCGATGCTTTAAGAGAGTTACGAGATAGCGGTGAGTCTGTTAAGCATTTAATTTTCGCTTAAATATGTCTCACCCACTACCACTTTATCATATCTAAAATCAGTACGTTTGATTAATAGTTTCAATCAATTCCAACCCAAATGAAACGCATAGCTCTAGTAACTTTAGGCCTTGCTGTTCTTGTAGGATGCAAACAAGAACAGCCCATGGCACCTCCTCCTCCAAAATTGCCTGTGGTTCACATCACTCAAAAAGATGTAGAAATCGATAAAGAATTTGTTGGTCAAGTTTACGGAAAAGTAGACATTCCTATACGTGCAAGAGTTGAAGGATTCTTAGAAGGGATTCACTTCGATGAAGGTCGAAAGGTAAAAATAGGTCAGTTACTTTACACCATTGATTCTCAACCATTCGAAGCAAAATTAGCAGAAGCACAAAGTAATCTCGCTCAAGCTAAGATTACATTAGTGAAAGCCAATAATGATTTGACCCGAATTCAACCCTTGGCTGAAATCAATGCAGTAAGTCAATCCGATCTAGATGCGGCAATAGCAGAAAAAGGTGCTGCCGAAGCAGCAGTAGAGGCCGCTCAAGCAGGTGTTCGAATGGCAGAAATTGAATTAAGTTATACGAGAATCGAATCTCCTATTAATGGTCTAATTGGTAAAACAGAAGCAAAAGTTGGAGAATTTGTAGGTCGTGAGCCGAATCCGGTAATCTTGAACACAGTATCAAGAATTGACACAATGCGTGTTGATTTCTACATTACTGAAAATGACTATCTGCGATTCGCGAAAATTGCATTAAGTGATACCAGTGCCAACCATGAAGAGATTGGACCTCACAATAAATCTAACTTAAGTCTGGTACTTGGTGATGGATCATTATACGAACACAAAGGATCAGTTGACTTCGTAGATAGAGGTGTAGAAGAATCTACAGGATCTATTTTACTTCAAAGTTCTTTTCCAAACCCAAATAGACTAATTCGTCCAGGTCAGTTTGCTAAAGTAAGAGCAGCTATTGACGAAGTAGATAACGCGACTCTTGTTCCTCAACGATGTGTATCTGAATTTCAAGGTAATTTCTTTGTTTGGGGACTTAATGACAGCAATATTGTTGTTCAAACCCCAGTGCTAATTCGTGGTTCTTACCAAGACTATTACATCGTTAAAGGTGGATTAAATAAAGACACGCGCATTTTATTTGAAGGTATTCAAAATGTGCGCAGTGGTATGACAGTTCAGCCATTTGATACGGTTTTCCATTCTCAATACGCTGAGTAGTCATGAAAGAAGAAATCAAACACATATTCTTCGTACGAAGACCAATCGTGGCCATCGTAATTGCCATTTTTATGGTAATTGTTGGTGGTGTTTCCATTTTGGGGCTTCCATTCGAACAATATCCTAATATCACTCCACCTGTTGTGAGAGTGAGTACAGCATTTACTGGAGCAAATGCCATCAATGTAGAACAGTCAGTTGCTTCTCCATTAGAACAACAAATTAATGGGGTAGAAAACATGATTTACATGAAGTCTACCAATGCCAATGATGGCACCATGTCAATTGACATTTCTTTTGATGTTGGAACTGATCCAGACATGAGTACGGTTTTCGCCCAAACACGTACTTCTGCTGCTACTCCAATGCTCCCTGAAGAAGTAAAAAGAATTGGGGTAAAAACAGAAAAATCTATGCCCAACATTTTAATGTTGGTTACACTTTCTTCTCCAAATGGAGAATACGATCAGAACTTCTTAGGTAACTACGGAATTATCAATGTAAAAGATGTACTTGCCCGTATCAAAGGGGTTGGTCGTGTAGACGTACTAGGAGCAAGCGATTATAGTATGCGTATCTGGGTAAAGCCAGATCGCTTAGCTAAGTTAGGTATTACCATTCCTGAAATAACTGCCGCACTGCAACAGCAGAATGTGATTGTACCTGGTGGTAAATTTGGAGCAGAACCTGCACCAAAAGGAACCGAATTTACTTATTCAGTTCAAATGCCCGATCGTTTGGCAAGCGAAGAAGAATTCGGAAATGTGGTTGTAAGAACATTAAAAGACGGTAGTCAGGTTCGTATCAAAGACATTGCAAGAGTCGAATTAGGTGTTGAAAGTTACAATGCATTCACTCGATTGAACCAAAAAGATTGTGCATTAATTTCTATCTATCAGGCACCTGGTTCTAACGCAGTAGATCTAGCTGAACAAATCCGTGCTCAAATGGATGAGTTGGCCGAAGATTTCCCTGAAGGAATTAAGTACGATGTTTCTCTTGACGCTACCAAGTCAATTACTGCTGGTATTGATGAGATCATCGAAACCTTAGTCATTGCATTACTTCTTGTAATCTTGGTGGTATATCTCTTTATCCAAGATTGGAGAGCAACACTAATCCCAACCTTAGCAATCCCTGTGTCATTGGTTGCAGCATTTATGCTATTCCCTGTACTTGGATTTACGGTAAACACTCTCTCATTACTTGGGTTAGTACTAGCCATTGGAATTGTGGTAGATGATGCCATTGTAGTGGTAGAAGCTGTACAGGTAAACATGGAAAAAGGAATGGATGTGAAAACAGCAACCACCATGGCCATGAAAGAAGTAAGTGCTCCTGTAGTAGCAACAACATTGGTGTTAGTTGCTGTGTTTATTCCTGTAGCTGGAATGGCTGGAATTACAGGAAGCTTATACCAGCAATTCGCTATTACTATTGCTGTTTCTGTTGTCTTCTCAAGTATCAACGCATTGTCATTAAGTCCAGCTCTTTGCTCGTTGTTGTTAAAACCAAAAACACACATTGGTGGCCCGTTGGGTAAATTCTTTGATGGATTCAATCGTGTATTCGATCGATCTACCGAATCTTACATGGGAACTACTTCTGCCATTACAGGTAAATTCAAAAGAGGTTTTGTATACATCGGAATTTTCTTGGTAGCGGCTCTCATATTCGGAAGTAAAGTTCCTGGAGGATTCATTCCTGAAGAAGATCAAGGTTATTTCTTCGTAAACATGCAATTGCCGAATGCAGCATCAATTCAACGTACAGACGAAGTAGCTTCAATAATTGAACAATTGTTGCTCGAACGTGAAGACATTGATTATGTAACAAACGTATCTGGATTTAGTATGATTTCTGGCGCTATGGCGCCAAATAGTGGTTTCATGTTTATCACCTTAAAAGATTGGGATTTGCGTGAAAAAACAGTAGATGAAATCATGCTAGAGGTTAACAAGCAACTGGCTATGAGAATCAAAGGAGCACGAGCCTTTTGTTTTGGTCCTCCTGCTATTCCTGGTCTTGGAAATGGATCCGGATTCAGTATCATGATTCAAGATAAAAGTGGTAAAGATCCTCAGTACTTGGCGAAAAATGCATATGCCTTTATTGAAGCGGCAAACCATCGCCCTGAGATTAGCAATGCATTCACCATGTATCAGGCTACCGTGCCTCAACGTTACATTGACTTAAACACTGAAAAAATCTTGAAATCTGGAGTAGACTTGAACGAAGTATACACCACTTTCGGAGCCTTCTTAGGTGGGTCTTATGTTAACGATTTCAACAGATTTGGCCGCTTGTACAAAGCATACATTCAGGCAGAAAATGAATATCGCCAAAACGAAAATGGACTAGAGCTTTTCTACGTAAAGAATAAGGAAGGCAAATCCATTCCAATTTCAACTTTCGTTACAGTAAAGGAAGTAGCTGGTCCAGATTATACAAACCGATTCAATTTATTCAGGTCAGCTGAAGTTACTGGTGCTCCTGCGGAAGGATACACTTCTGCACAAGCTATGAATGCCTTAGAAGAGGTAGCAGATGAGATACTTCCTGATGATATGACCTATAGTTGGAATGCCATGAGTTTTCAAGAGAAGAAAGCTTCTGGTCAAGCTGGAGTTATCTTCGGTTTCTCATTACTGTTTGTATTCCTGATTCTTGCCGCTCAATACGAAAGTTGGAGTATGCCATTCAGTATTCTGCTTGGAACTCCATTCGCAGTGTTTGGAGCATTCTCATTCTTATGGATAGCTCGTTTCTTCAGTGAAAGCTACGAGTTAAATGTATTTGCACAAATCTCCTTAGTAATGCTCATCGCAATGGCTGCAAAAAATGCAATCCTCATTGTTGAGTTTGCTAAACAGAACTTTGATGAAGGGATGTCATTATTCGATGCAGCTATAAATGCAGCCAAACTGCGTTTCAGACCAATTCTAATGACTGCATTCTCTTTCATTCTAGGTGTATTCCCATTAATTATGGCCTCTGGTTCAGGAGCTGAAGCACGAAAAGTGATGGGAATGGCACTGTTAGGAGGAATGGGGGTAGCTACCATTCTGGGAGTATTCTTCTATCCGATGTTATTTGTTCTCATTGGACACATAGCTGGATATGAGAAAAAAAGAGAGCAACAAAATAACCTAGCAAACCAATCAAACTCATGAAAAAGCTAGCATTTATTCTTGCGCTCGCTTTTCTAGCAGGGTGTAAACTCGGAAAAAACTACGATGGTACAGAAGTGAAAGTACCAAACCAATTTACTGGTTCTGATTCACTTGCTGTTGCCGCAGTAGACTCTTTAATCAATACAGATTCTCTTCGTATTGATTCGGCATCTGGAATTGATTGGTATGGCTTGTTCCAAGATCCAATATTAGATTCATTGGTAAAAGCAGGTTTAGAGCACAATCAAAACTTGTTAATTGCTGGCGAACGAATCATTCAAGCCCAATATAACCTTGGAATTCAACGAGCAGAGTTACTTCCAAAATTTGGCTACCAAGCAGGGGCTGGCCGTGGAAATTTTCAAGGATTTGTTTTACCAGACGAACAGAATATTTTCTCAGGTGTAGCCAATGTAAATTGGGAATTAGATTTCTGGGGTAAATATCGCAGGCTAAATGAATCTGCGAGAGCTCAATTACTAGCTACACAAGAAGGGTATCGTGCCGCACAAATCTCTTTAGTAACAACTATTGCTACTACCTATTTTGGGTTACTTGAATATGAAGAGAGATTACAAATTTCTCATCATACTCTTTCGCTGCGCGATAGTACCTTATACATCATTGAACAACGTTTCGAAAAAGGGGTTATTCCTGAAATTGACGTCAATCAAGCTCAAATTCAACAGGCAATTGCGGCTAGTAGTATTCCAGTGATTGAGCGTCAAATTGCTTTTTACCAGCATGCACTCAATCAATTAACTGGTACAAATCCGAAGAAAATAGTCACTCAAACCGATATGTTGGTTTATGATACTGCTGTGAGTATTCCTGCAGGTTTACCAAGTGACTTATTAGCTCGTAGACCAGATATTATTGCTGCAGAACAGGAGCTAGTAGCTCAAAATGCATTAATCGGTGCTGCACAAGCCAATCGTTTACCAAGTATCAGTTTAACTGGTCTGTTGGGCGTAGCAAGTGATGATTTAAGTAAGTTAACTGATAGCTTCCCAGCCTGGAATATATCTGGCTCTTTAGCAGGTCCTATTTTTAATTGGAATCAGCTAAAAAGGCAAGTTGATATTGAGAAAAGTAAGACACAACAAGCAATCTATAATTATGAAGCTATTGTAATAGATGCTTTTCGCGAGGTAGAAGATATCTTAGTTGAAATTAGAACACTTAAAATAGAGCTAGTAGCTAGAAACAACCACGTAACGGCAGCATTGAATGCACAGGAGCTTTCAGAGCAACGTTATGACAAAGGTGTTACTAGCTATTTAGAATACCTTGAATCGCAGCGTCAAGCATTTGAAGCTCAACAAAACTATGTAGGCACCAAACAACAATTGCTCAGTGCCTACGCAAGATTATATAAAGCTTTAGGAGGAGGTTGGAATCTCTAACCTCTTCTTTCCATTACTTCTTTCAATACTTCTAAAAAACGCTTCATGGCAGGTGGAACAAGCCTGCCACTAAGTGTTGCCACACCAAACTTACCACGCGGTAATTTGCCTGCATTCACACAAAATGATACAAACTCACCAGAATCTAATTTAGGTTTCAGTAGCTCTTCTGGGGCAGCAGAAATAGAATCTGTTTCTTTTACCAATTTGAAGATCAAGCCATAGTTGTCACAAACTGCCAAAACTGGCGATACTACTTTTTCGTCTTTTTCAGAGAACCCAGTATCTTCTGCAATCCATTTTTTAACCCAACTAGGTGTGTCTACGCCAACTATCGAATAATCAAAACAGTCTTTTAGCTCAATTTCCTTCTGTTTTAATATAGGATGACCTGGTCTACAAAACATCTCAGCTTGAGGCGAATTGTACATTTCATAATCCAAATGCGGAAGAAGATCATCTACTGGTGCACCAATCACAATATCAACATGCTTCTCATTCAATTGGCGTAACAAGTCATCAACATGTCCTGTTACAACTTTATATCTTAAACGAGGATGCTCCGCTAGCATTCTTTTTAACGCTTCTGCTACCTCTGTTTCTACATGAAATGCGTCACAACCAATAACAAGCCTTCCCTTTTCAAATCCTTTTAATAGCTCTATTTCCCGTTCTATTTCGTTGTACTGAGGCAAAATACGATCCGCATAATTCATCAGAATCAATCCGAATTCAGTAGGCTTTACTTGTCTTGTTGAACGATCAAACAATACAACTCCATACTGATCTTCTAGCTGCTTCACTGCCTTTGACAGGGCGGGTTGACTGATTCCTAATTCAGTAGCCGCATGCTTGAAATTTCTATGCTTTCCAAGTGCCTGTACATACTTTAATCTTTGTACGCTCATGATGCAAAACTAATAACCCTTCGTTAACTATAGCTTTTTCGAATCAAATTATTACTATTAAGAATGATGATTAGATTTTCACGCTGCCATGCTCCATACTCGTCCAAATGACGATTGAAGAACCTACTTTTTTTAAACTTAGAAGAGGCTTGAGTGAGTGAGTATTCCTAAGCGGTAAACTTATATCCTACTCCACGCACTGAATGAATGTATTTTGGCTCCTTTGGATTTTCTTCAAAATACTTTCTAAAAGCTAAAATGTAATTGTCAATCGTTCGTGTACTTGGATAGACATCATATCCCCAAACAGTTTCTAAAATTTGATCTCTACTCACAACTTCGCCTTCACGATCAATCA
>DIYR01000044.1 GCA_002429085.1 Flavobacteriales bacterium UBA6049 | reverse complement strand
TAGTACCGAGCTTTTTTGTTTTTATATGTTTCGTAATCTGAGTAGAGACTCTTTTACAAAAAGAAAGACCTTGTAACAGCCGCTACAAGGTCTTGGGTTATCTAACTAACTATTAGTACTTCTATTTCTCCCAAGTAGTTCCGTCTTTAGAATCTTTAAGAGTAATTCCTGCACCAGTTAAGGTATCTCGAATAAAGTCGGCCATGGCAAAGTCTTTCTTGCTCTTTGCTTCCTTGCGTACTTCAATCATACCCTCAACTAATTTACCAGTAAGCTCATCATCGCTACTAGTAGTTTGTGTATCAATAACTTTTAAGCCTAAAACATCGAAAACAAAACCGTTTAGTGTTTCGGTCAACGTTGTCAGGTCAGCTTCAGAAACAGTTTGCTGACCAGCGACAACTGCATTGATCCATTTTACTGCTTCAAATAAATGAGAAATCAATATTGGGGTATTGAAATCATCGTCCATTGCTGCATAACACTTCTTCTTCCAAGCTGCTACATCTATAGAACTTGTTTCTGATGGCTTTACGCTATCTAACAGAGATACCGCATCCATTAATCGCTCAAAACCTTTTTCAGAAGCGCTTAAAGCCTCGCTAGAAAAATCTAACGAACTGCGGTAATGAGCTTGCATCATAAAGAAGCGTACAACAATTGGGTTATATGCTTTTTCCAATTTATCATTGGCACCGCTAAATAACTCTTCTGGTAACAGGGTGTTTCCAGTTGATTTACTCATGCGCGCACCATTAAGAGTTAACATATTGGTATGCATCCAATACTTTACTGGGTCTTCTTCATTATGAGCTTTACATTGAGCAATCTCACATTCGTGATGAGGAAATTTCAAATCCATTCCACCACCGTGAATATCAAAGCGGTTGCCGAGGTATTTGCTACTCATTACCGAGCATTCTAAATGCCATCCGGGAAAGCCCTTACCCCAAGGAGAAGACCAACGCATAATATGCTCAGGAGAAGCTTTTTTCCATAGGGCAAAATCAATTGGGTTTCGTTTTTCACTCTGCCCATCTAACTCACGTGATCCAGCCATTAACTCGTCTACCTTTCGACCTGATAATTGACCGTATTCTCCATTGAATTTGGTGTTGAATGCTTCTACATCAAAGTAAACAGATCCATTCACCTCGTATGCCAATCCTTTTTCAAGAATGTCTTGGATCATATCAATTTGTTCAACGATATGGCCAGTTGCTGTTGGCTCAATGCTAGGAGGGTGATTGTTAAACTTGTCTAATACCTGATGAAAGTCGAGCGAATATTTCTGAACAATTTCCATAGGTTCTACTTGTTCTAGACGTGCTTTCTTAGAGATTTTATCCTCTCCTTCATCCGCATCGTTTTCTAAGTGACCTGCATCAGTAATGTTACGCACATAACGTACCTTATACCCTAGGTGGGTAAGGTAACGGTAAATCATATCAAATGAAATAAACGTGCGACAGTTCCCTAAATGGACAAAGCTGTAAACCGTAGGCCCACACACATACATTCCTACGAATGGTGCGTTAATTGGCTCGAATTTCTCTTTTTCTCCAGACAGGGTGTTATACACCTGAAGCGCGTGTTCCATTTAAATATGTTTTAATTGTTTAGTCGGCAAATATAGCGAATGGAAGAGCCCTACAATTTGATATTTGTATCAACTATTACACTTCCATGTTCCTTTCGCATTGAGGCTGGTATACCTTCTACTATGGTGTTTTTTAGACCATCAATCAAGCGCTTTTTTAAGAATTGCCTGTTTACAGCTATGCTTACCTCACGAACAGGTTCCATGGCGATTTTTTTGATCATATCGCGTTTGCTTGGCATTACATCAAGTGTGGCTAACTCAGGTATGAAAGTCATACCTTGTTTTACTTCTACTATGCGCTTTAACGATTCAATACTATGGCTTTCGTAACGGAAATGATGTTGAAAGTCCGCTTCTTGGTTGGCATTGCAGATATTAATCACTTGGTTTCTAAAACAGTTTCCTTCTTTTAATAACCACAAATCTTCTACAGCAAGGTGTTCTGCTTCTAACTCATCTCGGTAGTAATTCGGATGACTAGAGCTTACAAATCCATAGAATTTTTCATAATACAGTGGAATAAAGAGAATCCCTTTGGCATCAACTGGTGTAGCTACAATGCCTACGTCAATATCTCCTGTTTTCAATTTAGAAATAACGTCTTCGGTAATTTCTTCTGAAACATGAAGATTCACATCGGGGTGTTCTGCATTGAATTCGTTGACAAAGAGCGGAATTAAATATGGAGAGATGGTTGGAATAATGCCCAAGCGTAAATCTCCTTTCACATCACTGTTATATTCAGATACCAGATCTGGAATTTTGCGAGATTGTAAAACAACCTCACGTGACTGCTCTATAATTTGAGCCCCAACTTCTGTTGGAATGATAGGCTTCTTTGTTCTATCAAAAAGTACAACATCTAGTTCGTTTTCTAGATTTTTGACCTGGGTGGTCAGTGCAGGTTGTGTTACAAAACACTGCTTTGCAGCCTCTACGAAGCTTCCATTATCTGCAATAGCAATAATGTACTCTAATTGGGTCAACGTCATTAAGCAAATATAAATATTTCTAATCCTCCAATAACATGTATTAAATTGTCTAATACTTTGGGGTTTTATATATTTGTGTCAACAAAAACTATTGAATATGAGCTATATAGAATTAGATAAAAGTCCAGTTGAAGTATACAATCGGTTGAATGTTTTACTGGCGAACTACCAAATCTATTACCAAAACATGCGAGGTTTTCATTGGAATGTAAAGGGTGAAAATTTCTTTGAGTTGCACGTAAAGTTTGAAGAGTTTTATACAGTCGCTGCAGATAAGATTGATGAAGTGGCTGAGCGCATTTTAACCCTAGGAGGTACTCCTTTACATACCTTTAATGACTACATAGAAATATCTTCTATCGAAGTGGTGAAAAACTTGCAAGATGGTAAACAAATTATGGAACATGTTTGGAATATGCACAATACCTTATTGTCTATAATGCGTGATGCTGTAAAGATAGCTTCAGAGCAAGATGACGATGGTTCTCAAGATATGTTGTCACCAATGATTAGTGAGTTAGAGAAAACTAACTGGATGGTAGGATCTTGGTTAAGGAAATAAAGTCCAGAAAAGAATAAAGTGTAGCTCGCATTTATAATGCGGGCTATTTTTTTGTCTCAAATGAAAGTGATTTTACCATGGCATCTACCTCTCGTAGAAACTCTCTCTTATCGAATTGAGGAGCATATACATATCCTATGGCGGTTACAATTCTATCACGATCTTCGTCCAGTACAGTTAATGCAATCATTGGTCCACCCATCAAGTAGTTTTCCATACGCCATAACCCTCGGAATTCTTTTGCATAGTGATTGTTAAAATTTAACTCATCTGATTGAGGCGTAATAAATCGAGTATCAATACTCATGTACGAATTTTCAGAAGGTCCAGGGACATACTTTTTCAAGTATTTCTTCATGGTTTCTACCTGAACACTATCTAACAATTGGCTTTTACTTAGGTAAGGCTCGTAATAAATAAGTAACCCTTGACTTATTTGGTGATCGAATCCTCCTAATGCCTTTTTACGTTCCAACCTAATCCAAGCAACATTGGTATCGCTGCTGGCTATATAAGCTTCTGGCATTGGTGTGATAGAAAGATGATAGTCGGTAAACAGTTGCTCTTTCACTTTCGCATCACCCATGCGTTTGTTCCTGCGATATAGTCGGTCTAATTCTTTGTTATTGAAAAAGTTAATTAGTTGATTGTGATTCTTATCCAGAATCTGGGCAAACTCATTAGCATCACTTGCATGAATGGTAGCTACCAATTGACCTCTTGCGTAAACACTTCGCTTGATATCAAGCTCACCTTTAGACATGCGATTGGGATCGATATCTACTACGAAAACGTTTCTAAATGTTTTGAATACTCTTTCGAAATCTCCTGCCGTAGTCTGTATTAAATTGAAGTATGGTTCATCTTGGGGTAAACCATATTGTGCTTCGTAAAATACAGACTTAATGCTATCTCCAATTATGCCTTCCCATTGAGACTTAGTGCTCACAACTATGATTTCACCAGGTCTACCGCTGTAGGCTGGTAATGTATTTGGTGAATCGTCAGTACAAGACGTTACAAATAGGGTAAGGACGAATGCAAGAGAAAGAAGATATCGCATGTTGTTTCAGTTATTATCCGGCACTGGTACCAACAATAATTTTCATGCCAGGTTTTAAGTTTCTGGAATTTAAATTTCGATTTAATCGTTGAAGTTCAGAAACACTTACACCTTTTGCTTTAGCAATGTCCCATAATGTATCACCATTTTGAATTTGATAATACTCGTAATTTCCTTTTACTTCGGTTTTTACCTCTTTTTTGGGAGTCGATTTTTGTGCGGTGTATGTACTACCCTTCGGATAAATAATCAGTCGTTGTCCTACTCGAATATTGTTACTTCGTAAACCATTCCATCTTTTCAGGCTAGACACAGATACGTGATAGCGATTGGCAATTTTACCAAGGTAATCTCCACTTCTAACTCGGTATACAATTCTGTCTTCTTGAAAGGATTTTAGTTTCTTCCCTTCGTTCTCTTTGGTGTCATTTACATCAGCATAAATCTTATTCTCATGCTGTACAAATACCCCTGCGTATTCTTGAGGAAGTCTTAAAATGGAAGTCTTGTTACTATAAGCCGGTATGAAATCGTTTCGGTATGAAGGATTCAAATATTGCAGCTCATCTTGAGGAATACCTAATTCATTTGCTAAGTAGCTTAATTTCATGGGTTGTTTTAGGTGAATGGTATCTGTTTCGAAAAATGTAATTCTTGGTTGGGTTGGATAGATATTGTGCGCCTCAGCATTATTCATGACATAGTTAACAGCAATGAAAGCTGGTACATAACCTCTAGTCTCTCTCGGAAGATATGGGTATAAATCCCAGTAATTGCCATCTCGAGATCCTGACCTACGCATCGCTCTGTTTACATTTCCCGGGCCACAATTGTATGCCGCAAGAGCTAAATCCCATTTATCGTAGATTTTGTATAGGTAACTCAAGTAACGACAAGCAGCGTGTGTAGACTTAATAGGATCCATACGTTCGTCCATGTATGAATTCATATGCAGGTTATACATTTTACCTGTAGTATACATAAACTGCCACATGCCTACAGCTCCAGCTTTTGATCGAGCTTTTGGATTTAAAGCAGATTCTATTACCGCTAAATATTTTAATTCATAGGGCATCTCATATTGATCGAGGACTTCTTCAATCATTGGAAAGTAATATGCTTGAAGACCCAATAAATTACTGGTTTGACTTCTTCGTTTTACTGCATACAACTTGATGAATGCTTTTACACGATCGTTATATACGAGGTTAAACGGAGTTTGTGCATCCAAACTATCTAGAATAGTTTCATAGTATTCGTCATCAAACGATGGAATAGAATCTATTAGTGAAGAATCAATCCTATTTGAATCTAAAAGCTCTTCATACCATGTGAAATATGGTGAACGTGCCAAACTATCTAGCATATAAGCTTGAGGGCTATCATTCCATACCCAAGTAGTGTCAATTGTTTTTTGCGTGGTATCGTTTGGAGTTGCCCAAGCAGAAAAAGTACCCAAAAGCAAGCAAGAAGCCGCTATCCATCTAATCATCCTATCCATCTATCAAAAGGCTTGTTACTCAAAAATGAGCTATTGTACCGCTTATTTGTTACCAAAACGGTATTTGTTACTAACGCAAACTTGTGGAAACGAGTATTACATGTTTTCCATGTAACGAGCGAAGGCAAGTAATTGATCTTCCTCGAATCTATTTGCCATTAGTTGAATTCCTAAAGGCATACCTTCTGAGTTGGTTCCACTAGGAAGAGATATTCCTGGAATTCCAGCCAAATTAGCGTGTACTGTAAAGATATCTTCTAAGTACATAGCAACAGGATCGTCTGATTTAGCACCAAATTCAAATGCTCCGTGAGGAGAAGTTGGTGTTAAAATGAAATCAAATGAACTGAATATGTCTGTTGTCCAATTTGTAAGTAATCTTCTTACTTGTTGTGCTTTGGTGTAGTAAGCATCGTAATAACCAGCACTTAAAACAAAAGTTCCAAGCATGATTCTACGTTTTACTTCGTCACCAAATCCTTCGCTTCTGCTCCGAACAAAGGCCGATTCAATATCAGTAGTTTCATTGCTGCGATATCCGAATCTAATTCCATCGAAACGAGAAAGGTTAGAGGAAGCTTCAGCATTACTGATGATGTAATATGTTGGAACAACTTGATCTAAATAAGGAAAATCGATCGGTTCAACAGTGTGCCCATCTGCTTTGAGTGCTTCAATACAGTCTTTGATGTTTTGTTTTACATCTGCTGAAAGACCAGGATGTTCTATTGCTTCTTTAATATAAGCAATCTTCTTTTTTACAGTTGAAGCCGAAGTGTTGCTATATGTGTCTACTGGTTGATGTGATACAGTACTATCATGTTCATCAGCTCCAGCAATTACTTCAAGTAGTAATGCTGAATCATCTACCGACTTTGTAAATGGTCCAATTTGATCTAATGAAGATCCATAAGCAATCAACCCCCAGCGAGAAACACGGCCATAAGTTGGTTTCATACCTACTACTCCACAAAATGAAGCTGGTTGACGAATAGAACCACCTGTATCTGAACCTAAAGTTGCGTGGCATAGATTAGCTGCAACAGCTACTGCCGATCCACCGCTAGAGCCACCTGGCACTCTATTTTCATCATGAGGATTTTTAACTGCCCCATAAACGCTGTGCTCGTTACTAGAGCCCATGGCAAACTCATCACAACTTAATCGCCCGATGATGATAGCATCTTCTGCCAACAATCGTTCAACTACTGTTGCACTAAACAACGATTCGAACCCTTCTAAAATTTTAGAAGACGCAGTAACCTGATGACCTTTGTAGACTATGTTGTCTTTTAAGCCTATTACCATTCCGGCTAGCTTACCAGTGTTACCACCTTTCAAACGTTGATCAATATCTTTTGCTTTTTCAAGTGCTTCTTGATCAAAAGTTTCGATGAACGCATTCAACGATGAACGGTTTTCAATTTCTTGAAGGTAACCTTTTACTAGGGCTTCGCATGAAGTGTTTCCTGCATGCAAATCTGCCTGAATTTCTGCTAGCGTTTGATAGTTTTTTACCACGTTGCTCTATTGGCTTTTTTATTCTTCAGTTTTCTTTTCTGTAGCCTCTTCTTCTTTAGAGGCATCTTTAAACTCTTTGATACCTTTTCCAAGTCCCTTCATCAATTCAGGGATTTTACGACCACCAAAGAGGAGCAATAAAATCACTAAGATTACGATGATTTCTGGCGCTCCTAATGTCCAAAGTAATGATGCAAACATAGTCTCTGTTTTAAGGCCACAAATGTAGCAATTTAGACGGTGGTCAATACATTATTGTCCGTTGTAGAGCCAATAGCTAGGATCTAGCGTCTCTGCGTTCTGGCCCTTTCTAATTTCAAACTGAATTTCAGTTTTATCGCTATCAGTTATAACGGTACCAAGCACCTGTTTTGTTGTGATTTTATCACCGCTTGATACAAAAACATCACTTAAATTACCGTAAACGGTGAAGTAGTCTCCGTGTCGAACAATAACAGCTTTACCCGCACCGGGTATAACAGTTACCATAGAAACTTCTCCATCAAACACCGCTCTGGCTTGAGCTCCTTGCTCTGTACTAATGGTAACTCCGTTGTTTCTTATCTTAAGATGAGTTAATACTGGATGGGCTCTTACTCCATATTTCTGGGTAATAACACCTTTTGATACTGGCCAAGGTAACTTGCCTTTGTTGCTAGTAAAATTGGCTGCCAAGGCTTTAGCCTCTGGGGTTAGCGCCCACTCAGCTCCTTTAGAACCAGAAGCTTCTCTTGCTTTGCGAAGTTCTTCTGCAATGATGCGCTCAATTGCTTTCTGTAAGGCACGCTGTTCTTTTTCGTACTTCTTGATTTCGCGTTTTAACTCTTTCTCTCGAGACTGAAGTTCGCTGTACACTTTGTTTTGTTCAGCACGTTCATTGGCTAGCGTATTTTTCTCGCTACTTAAATCATTAAGTAACGCTGCCTTTTCTACTTTGTGAACTTCTAAAGAGTCGTTTTTGGCTCGCAGTTGTTTTTCTAGACGTTGAATGGTTTCGGCTTGACGTTTGCGGTAATCAGCGTATTCTTGAATATATTTTAAACGCTTATATGCTTGGTTAAAATCTTCTGCCGCGAAAACGTACATCACCTTGTCATAATTACTGCGGTTTTGATATGCAAACTGAATGAGCTCGGCATACTCGTCTTTTACGTTTTCAATGTCTTGCTGCATGATAACGATGGTAGACTTGTTCTCTTCTATTTCTTCTTCGAGTAAACCAACTTCAGATTGTAAGGTGATGATTAATTCTTCTCGTTCTCCAATCTTCTTTTTAAGAATGACCAGCTGGTTAAGGCTCTTCTTTTTGTTACGAGCAGTTTCTTTCAACAGCTTGTTTTTGTACTCAATGTCTTTCGAAAGAGTGGCTTTTTTTTGCTCCAGTTCTTTGCGCTTGTTTTGGCCAATGACATCTTGAGCAGTGTAGAACAGTACACTCAGAAGAAAAAGGTATTTAATCCATGCGCTCATACTTGCTGCTAATCTTGAATGGGAAACTAAGTTCCTCATTTACTTCGTAACGGTAAATCTCGTTGTCAATGGTAATCATTTTTTTGCCAGCTATTTCTACTAACATCCCGTGGGGAACAATGTAACCACCTTCTTCTGAAAACTCTGAGTAAGTAACTTTAGCTGTTTGGTTGAAACGCAAATCTAATATGGCCAACTTTGCAATGCGGTATGTTTCAGGGTCTACCCAGTTACTGAAAACAAGCTCATCAAACTTATCCTCTTTTTTCTGCATTTTTTTCAGCTTGGCCTTGCGGTATGAGCTAAGTAGGTAGTAGTCTTTATCCGGAGATCTTTTTACTTTATCCATTTCTTCAAGACCAATACTATTGGCTAATAGTATGGCTTGAAGTGATTGAAAATCGATATCTACATTCAATCGTTGGTTAATAAAGTCGTAATCACCTTTGAAGTATTTTTTCTCTGCTCGATTAATCATAAACAGGCTATCCGGAGTTGCTAGTAAACGAGCTGCTTCATAGCTATAAGCCGTAACAGAAATCCAGATTACACTATCTGGTCTCATTCGGATGTTAAGTTTGAAGGAATTAGATTTATCTCCATCCGTCATTTTACCACTTACTTTATAGCTTACGGTTGAAGGTTTGAATTCTTTTTCCTTCATACCAGCCAACAAGTGGTCTGTTTTCTTAAACTTATCTGGCTTAACTCTATTTCCGATTCGTTGAGCCGTTTTACATCCAACAAGAGATGCCATGGTAGATGCTAAAAGTAGTATCTGAAGAAACCGTCTCATTGCAAAAATTAGGTCTACTTGATGTATTGCTGTTGTTCTATTTTCTGTTCAATTTTATTAGAGGCACCTCCTTTTTCGAGAGCTTGCTTCCAATAATTCAAAGCTTGTTCTGTATTGCCCATTTTAGCATAAGCATCACCTAAATGCTCCAGAATCTCGCCACTTGAACTACCTCCGTTTTCTAATGCCTTTTCTAGGTACATAACAGCATTTGTGTAGTCACCTTGCTGAAATAGTACCCAAGCGTATGTATCTAAATAGGTTGCGTTAGTAGGGTTGCGCTGTACTACTTCAAAACTCATTTGCTGAGCTTGATCTAAATTTTCTTCTTGTACGCTCAAGAAGTATGCATAGTTGTTGAGTACGTAATCGTTTTGTGGATTGACTTTTAACGCCCTATCGTAGTTCATCCAAGCTTGTTGGTACTTCTCTAACTTATAGTAGGTATCACCTAAGTTAGAAAAGAATTGACCTTGCATTGCAGGGTTATCTACTACCAAACCTTGACCTTGTTCTAGAGAGAAAGCTGCTTCTTTGAATTCTTCTTTCTGCAAATGAGCTAAGCCATTAAATAGATAAACCACTGGTTGATTTGGAAAAAGTTCCATAGCCTCTTCACTATCAACTAACATCGCGTCTACATCTTGTAACTCACTATTGATAAAGAGCAATTGGCTCCAAACCAAATACCTAGAATTATCTAGTTTGATAGATTGGTAAAATTTTTCCCTTGCCTCTTCTAGTCGTTTGTCTCGGTATAAGAAATCACCGTACATCGCGAATCCCTTAGGATCATCTGGATGAGCCTCTACTACTGCATCTAACAGTGCATAAACCTTTGGCATTTCACTTCGGTCGGTTTCTGTTTGTCGGTAATAGTTAATCAAAATCCCAATTTCACTATCAATATCGAGTTTTGGGTTTTTAAATGCTTGGAATAGCGACTCCTCAGCCCTAATAACTTCTCCTGTTTGTAAATAGAACTCATACAAACTCAATTGAATGTACGGATCGTCTGGACTTTTTTCAAGTAGTGTTTCATATACCTCAATGGCTCCTTTAGTATTACCTTCTTGCTGGTAAATTTTTGCCAACATTCCATAGAAAGCTACCTCGTCAGGATTGAACTCAATGAGTTTTTCAATCTCAGTTTTGGCCTTTTCGGTATTTTTAATCTGCTGGTAAATCTTGACTTTTTGTGTACTTACCTCAGGGTTGAACCCAAACTTTGCTTCAATAGAATCGTATACCACAACAGCATCTGCTAATTTGTTTTGGTAGAGTAACATGCTGGCTTGTTCATAATAGGCCTCTGGCTGGTTGGGCTGCATGGTAGTTAATTGACCATACAAGTTTGCAGCGTTTGCATATTGACCAGTGCGGTCATACAGCGAAGCAGTGTAACCGAGATACCAAATGTTATTGGGTTCTTGTTCAATTACTTTCTCCATCCTGATTAAAGCACCATCTACATCTCTATTCCGCTCAAGAAGTTGAGCTAGTTCGTAAAGAACCGCTGGATGATCTGGAGCCAACACTAAGGCTCTTTCAAACAAAAGCCTAGCATCTCCATCGTTACCAAGCGTTTTTTGTTTAAGCCCCTCTAAGTAATAAGTGTCGAAGGTTGCTCTGTGAAAATTAGCCGAATGAGTTTCACTGGATGATTGCGCCTTCTTAGAAGGGTTACACCCAGTAAAAATCCATGCTGTACAGAGCAATAATAATGTGAGTTTATATGTCTTTACTGTAATCGCCAATGCTTCTGTCGTTTGGTTGTGTTTTGAGTTCAACGTGGTTACCTACCATACTGTTACCCAAATATTGTCCTTCTAACGTAGTGTGGTCGTAAATGATACTGTTTTTAACAACACTATCAGTAATTTGTGTATTTGCATGAACTGATACGTGAGGGCCAACTATTGAGTTGGTGATACGAACTCCTTCGCCAAGGTATACAGGTTCGATAATTATAGAGTTGGTGATTTCTGCATTTTTCGCTTTGATGTTTTCGCCAGCTTCACTTAAATGAGTAAGCACTCTATTGTTCGTTTCAACAGTTGCATTTTTGTTTCCACAATCCATCCACTCATCCACTTGACCAGGAACAAATTGCATGCCTTTTTCAGTCATGTTATGCAATGCATCTGGTAATTGATATTCACCACCCTTAATGATGTTGTTATCGATTAGGTATTGTAATTCATTGCGCAATGTTGCACCATCTTTGAAGTAATAAATACCAATCATAGCTAAATCCGAAACGAAAGTTTCAGGTTTTTCTACATAATCTGTAATTACTCCATCATCGTTCAGTTTTACCACTCCGAATTGACTAGGATCTTCAATTTGTTGCACCCAAAGAACACCATCTTTATTATCATCTAGTGTAAAATCTGCTTTAAATAAAGTATCAGCAAAAGCTACAATGGTTTTTCCTTGAAGAGTATCTTCTGCGCACAAAATTGCGTGGGCAGTTCCAAGAGGCTCATCTTGATAACAGATTTTACCTTTAGCTCCTAAGTTTGATGCAATTTTTAGCAGATTATTTTCTACTTCTTTTCCAAATCGACCAATAACAAACGCTATTTCTTCTACTGGTTCGTGACAAACTTTCACGATGTCTTCAACCAATCGTTGAACGATTGTTTTTCCAGCAATACGAAGAAGGGGTTTTGGTACGGTTAAAGTATGAGGTCTCATTCGTTTACCCATACCTGCCATTGGAACTACAATTCTCATAT
Organism: Flavobacteriales bacterium UBA6049; assembly: GCA_002429085.1. Classification (GTDB taxonomy): domain Bacteria; phylum Bacteroidota; class Bacteroidia; order Flavobacteriales_G; family Salibacteraceae; genus UBA6049. The sequence continues at coordinate 75,608 of DIYR01000044.1, read as the reverse complement.
TTGTTTCATTTTTAGGGCGAGTGGACAAATTTTTTCGGTTAAGATTTTAGATTTTCATAGTTGATGGATTCCCCATCTTATAACCGATGCAACTTCGTCCATTCGTTGCTTTTTGAGAAGCGCCAAAGGTAAGATTTCAAAGCTGATAGATTTAACTAATAATAAGTTACAGAAGAGAGTTATAAAGTGCTGGTATTTGACTTATTACTTCTTGAATTAGTTTATGATTCAGAATTGTTGAAAACTTAGAGTTGAAATTTCTAAAAAGGGGGGCATGGCTAATGCAAAATCTGGTTAGGTTTGTCTAACCATTATTCATGCTAAACCAGATTTAATTACCGAATGAAAAGCAATTATTTTTTGCTTATTCCTTTTGTACTCCTCCTTTTATTATCCAAATTATCAGTTGCAAATGTGTATACTATCTTCCATGTAAATGAAGATGCACTATTATCGAATCCCTCAGGAGATCAGGGCTTTAATTTATTAGGCGCTCAGGGAAGTGGACAAGTCCCTTGTTCGTTTCAAATTGATTCTATCTACAAAATTGAACCTACTTGCCATGGTTATTTAGATGGAGAAGCAACTGTTTTCGTTTCGGGAGGTTCTTCGCCATACTACTTCGTTTGGAGCACTGGTGGTAATTCTCAGAGTGAAGCAGGTCTAATAGCAGGTACGCACTCAGTAACAGTAACAGATATCAATGGTTGTTCTGAAAGCGCAACATTTTATTTGGCAGAGCCAAATCAATTGTCAATTTCATCACAGACAACAGCACATGTTCTCTGTCCTGATGAAACGATAGGTGCTATAAGTTCTACAGCTTCGGGAGGGGTTGCTCCATACAGTTATCTGTGGAATACTGGAGACGCGACTTCATCAGTTCAAGGTCTCAACGCAGGATTTTACACTGTTACGGTAACAGACGTTATGGGGTGCACAAGTACTAGCTCTTCAGATGTAATTGCTGGCAGCTTTATGCTACCCACAATAAACATTGTTTCTCCTTTATTGTGCTCGAACGATTCTACAGGAGTTATGCAAGCTTCAGTTCTTGGAAACGGGGGGCCATTTGCATATAACTGGAGCAATGGAACTAATGGGAGTTCTTTACAAAATGTTGAAGGTGGGGTTTACTACGTTACAATAAGTGACGTTTTTGGTTGCTCAGTATTAGATAGTATGAATTTGATTTCACCATCGCCTATTTCCATTACAGTCAACTCTATAAACCATGTGACAAGCTTATCTCCTCCCAATGGGTCTGTTTCAGTCAATTCATCAGGTGGAGTTTCTCCATACAGCTATGTGTGGAATACTTCGGACACAACAGCGGGAATTTCAGGATTAAATCCAGGTATATATGTTGTTACGGTAACGGATGATAATAACTGTTCATTGACAGAATCATTAATTATCACATCGATGGTTCCACCATTAAGTGGAACAATTATAACCGATTCTAATGTATCATGCCATGGTTTTAATGATGGTGGAGCTTCTGCTAGTGTTGTAGGAGGTGTACCACCATACTCGTTTTCATGGAGTAATGGTTCGATTGATAGCACTATTAATGGACTTACAGCGGGAATTTTTACAATAACAATAACGGACAGCCAAGGATCAACAGTGGTTGATACTGTCTACATAACGGAGCCTTCATTAATTGTCGCATCTTTAGTTATTGATAGTAATGTTAGCTGCAGCTTAGGGTCAAACGGAGGGGTATCTGTAGTTGTTACAGGAGGAAACGGTTCGTATGGGTATACTTGGAGTAATGGAGATATAGGTCATAGTGTTACAGGGTTAGTTGCGGGTAGCTATACAGTTACCGTATCAGATTCAAATGGATGTATTGCAATTGATTCAGTAACCTTAAATTCTGTCTCAAACCTTTCTCCAACTATCGTAGCTAGTTCTGGAATTTCTTGTTTCGGAATGATGGATGGTGCTCTTTCTGCATCTGCAAATGGAGTGGTGACCCCTTGGGGTTATTCATGGAGTAATGGAGATATAGGTACAGGTATTACTGGGCTAAATGCAGGCGTGTATAGCCTTACAGTTACTGATGTGAATGGGTGTGCTGATAGTACATCATTTAACTTATCTGAACCAGATGAACTAGAGGTTCATGTTTCAATACCTCCTTATCAACCATGTTCAAATAGTGGTGATCTAAACACAATTTATTTCGGAGGAACTCTCCCATACACTTATCAGTGGTCTACAGGAAGTACATCTTCAATGATAAGTAACTTGCCTAGTGGAACTTATACAATAACGTTGAGTGATGCGAATGGGTGTTCTGTGAGTGATTCTGCCACAATAAGTATTCCCACATCACTAAGCATCTCTGCTTCAGTGAGTAGTCATGCAACCACACCTACCTCAACAGATGGAGAGGCTACAGTAGTAGTTTCCGGAGGGATCCCTCCATATAGCTATACTTGGAGTAGCCAAGATACTTCTGCTAATATAGTCGGGTTAAATGCTGGTACATATACAGTTACAGTACAAGATCAGGATGGTTGTTTTGATCAAGATTCTGTGAAAGTTGTTAGTAACGACTGGGGTATAGCTGATAACATTATTGGTAGCTCATCAGGAGAGTTTTCTGGCTATGAGATATGTATGCCAGATGACAGCACTATTGCAGTAGCTTCAATTTTTTATTATAAACCTGGAGCTGAGGAGGCGGGTAGGGTAAGAATTTTTGAGCTAATTGGTGGGGCTTGGATGCAAAAAGGAGATGCCATAGAAGGCGATGATGCTTACGATTGGTGTGGAAGTAGCATTTCAATGCCCTCAAAAAACACCATTGTTGTAGGTATGCCCTCAAATACCTGGGCTGGCACAAACAATGAAGGCAAAATTCGAGTATTCGATTGGAATGGTTCTTCTTGGGTACAGAGAGGTGTTGATATTAACGGATCGTTAGTTCACGAACGATTTGGATATTCAGTTTCTATGCCAGATGAGAACACTTTTGCTGTAGGAACTATAGGTAGGGGAAGCACTTTTAATGATCCAGGATATGTACAGGTTTATTCTTGGAATGGTTCTAGTTGGGTTCAGAAGGGGACAAACATTACGGGAGCTATAGGCGATGGAACAGGCTTTAATGTGTCAATGCCTGATGCCAATACCATAGCAATATCATTTTCTGGAAACGATGAGGTATTTGTTAATGCTGGTAAAGTTGAGGTTTACAGTTGGAATGGGGTGAATTGGGTTCAAAAAGGTAATTCTTTGTATGGTGATGCCGCAAACGATAATATAGGGCGCAGTATTTCAATGCCTAATGCTACTACTCTAGCAATTTCTTCTCCTTATAGCGATGGGGGTGGGATAGGTTCTGGAACTGTAAAGATTTATAACTGGGATGGTTCTAGTTGGCAACAAAAAGGAGGTAATGTTTATGGAGCGCCAAGCGAATTCATCGGTTGGTCCATCAGTATGCCAAATCCAAATACCTTCACAGTTTCTAGTCCTAGCATCAATACTTCAACCGGGAGGGTAAAAGTGTATGCATGGAATGGGTTTAGCTGGTCTCAGAAAGGAACAAATCAGAATGGTAACGGCTCTTTTGAGGAGCTTGGTTTTTCTACGTCTATGCCCTCTTCAGGAGTGTTTGCAGCAGGAGCTCCGTTCGCAAACTCAGATCAAGGTTATGTGCGTGTTTACAGGTATTTACCATGCACGCTCCAGACCCAAATCGCTACGCAAAGTCCTATTTTTTGTGATTCTAGTGGGATAGTAACCGTAACGGCTTTATCAGGAACAATTCCGTATAATTTCATGTGGTCTACAGGTCAAGAAAACATAGGATCTTCTTTTTCCGTAGATTCAATTTTATCATTACCTGCTGGGAATTATACCGTTACAGTTACTGATGATAATTTTTGTGAATCTGTAGAGACCATTCAAATACTATCTGATTCAAATTACCACCCTCTAGGGTTAGCGATTGGTTTAGATAGTCCTGATTTAAACTCAACTAATTCAGGAGCGGTTTCTCCTCATGTAACTAACGGAACACCTCCATACCAATATGGTTGGAGTAATGGGAGTAATGATATGGCTATGAGTGGTTTGTCTGCTGGAATGTATGAATTAACTGTTACAGATAATGTAGGGTGTTCAATATCAGACTCTATCATCGTACCATCCTGTCATGAGTTATCTGGAATCTGGAGTATTTTCAGTGGCACAACTCCATCAAGTGATATTTGTATTACGAATGGAAATGTAGAAACAGGTTCTGATGCTGTTTGTCAAGATCTAACAGTTGGTATTCATGATACTTTAAGAGTACGAAATACCCTTTTAGTAACGGGAGATATAACTAATTATGGTGCCATAATTATTGAGGAAGGTGGTTACCTTATACAAACTGTTATTCAGGACAATAATACTGGAAATGGCTATTATGAGGTGAGGCAAGCAAGCCCAAATTATATGGATGATACTAAATTCAGTTACTGGTCATCTCCTGTGAAAGGAGAACAATTGAAAGATGTGTTTCCACAAACAAATACAAATGATTTTTACAAGTATAATAATGCTCCTTGGGTCTTGGTTCCTGATACAACCTCAATGCTTTCAGGTATTGGCTATACAGCAACAGGAGATATGAATTCATCTGGTTCTGTTGTACGATCTTTCGCTTCTAATAGATTAAACAACGGAACCATCTCTCTGATGAACTTGGGTACAGATGTTTCAGATTTTGTTCTTATTGGAAACCCGTACCCTTCTACGTTAAATTTAGAAGCATTTAGAAATGATAATCCTAGTTTAGGAAATACATTTTGGTTTTGGAGTCACCAAACAGGAGGGGAACCAGACTCTACAGCAGATTACGCAACTTATGTAATTGGAACAGGGGGAGCTGCAGCAAACAGTGGTGGAATAATTCCAAATCAATATGTCGATAAGACTCAAGGGTTTATGACGAAATTAGATGTTGTAGGTATTTTAGAGTTTAATAACTCTCAACGAAGTATATACGAATCACAATCATTCTACAAGTCAGAACCACTATTAGATAGAAACCTTATTTGGTTAGGCTTAACTCACAAAGAAGCGTTACACTCTAATCAAATACTTGTTGGATTTGTTCAAGATGCCACAGACTCTTATGACGTGGATAGAGATGGAGTCAAGATAAAATCTAGTAGTGTGCTATCTTTTTACAGTATAGTCGATGAAAAAGAATTAAGCATTCAGGCATTATCAAAACTGGATTCAGAAGAATCTAAAATCATTCCACTAGGAGTAGATGCACATAAATCAGGGAACTATGTAATAGGCATAGATTCTTTAGCGAATATTTCAGAATTCTATGATATCTATTTAATGGATCATGAGGAGATGTTAAACATAAATCTAAAAGAAACAGCGTATACTTTTTTTGTTGATTCTACTAACGTTTACAATTCAAGATTTGCTCTGAAAGTTGTGAATAATGAGGTGAGTGATAGTCTTTCGACTGGAAAAATAGATCAAGAAAATATTCAGTACGACTTCACCTATTTTCAAAATAATGGGGTGTTAAAAGCAATGGTTATAAATGCATCTGTTGAAATTAGGAATGCACAATTAGTTGATATGAAAGGCCAACAAGTATTTATAGATATGAGTGTCAATAATGTTGGGCTAGAGATTCCTATCTATGGAATAAGTAGCGGTGTGTACTTGCTTAATGCTGTATTGTCTAACGGAGATTTGATACGAAAAAAGGTAGTGATTTCAAGTTATTAGTCTTGCTATAAGCTACGGTTTAAAAAAAACCTTACAGACATTAGGAAATTTTTTTTGTCAAAACTCATTCTAGGTTTGCTTTATGAACTACATCGAAATTCAAGAGTTAGACTTAATTGGAAAGAACGATAACGGAGCAACTTATGGCTTTGAGACATATGCCCGAGCTGGTTTTATATGGGCAGAGCGTAAGGCTGGAACGGTGAGTGGGAATCACTTTCATAAAGGCATATCTGATACGAAGAATCCAGAAGTGTTGCTGTTAACGCAAGGCAAAGCTGAAGTTGATGGCAGGTTGGAGAGTGGTGAAGAGGTGTTTCGTGAGGTTGTTAAGGCTCCGGTGATTGTAAAAGTATATCCTAATGTGATCCATACGGTATCTGCTATTACAGACATTCAATTCTTAGAGTTTAACTCGCTTGAAGAGCATAAAGCAGATACATTTTACCCAGATAATGACTAAAGTAGAAGTAATAGGGGCGTGTATTGAGCAAGTAGAGGCTAAACTTGTAAGGCTTCGCTCTTCTATGAGCGAATTGCAACAGGCCAATGCTGATAATACTAAGAGCACAGCTGGTGATAAGCATGAAACGGCTCGTGCTATGGTACATCTTGAGCAAGAGAAACTGGGAAACCAGCTGACTATTGAGGAAGGTATTTTTAATGATCTTCAACGTATGGAAGCGCAACCGCACGAGCAAGCGCAGTTTGGTACGCTTGTAACAACTAATAAAGGCATGTTTTTATTGGGCGCTGCTTGCGGAAAGGTACAGCTTGAAACGGGCTTTGTATTTGGCGTTTCTATGCAAAGTCCATTTGCCAAAGCTATGCTTGGCAAAAAACGAGGCGAAAAAGCGATTGTAAACGGAAATAACTTCTCAATTAAATTGATTCAATAGGTACTAGATTAGCCAATGACCATGGAATGCAATTTCGAAAATAGCAAATGAGAGAAGCCACTTCTCTTCTTCTTCAGTTGGTTCTGCAAAGGTTTCAATAATTGGCTGGCCCCAACCATTTTCATTAAAGATTAATTCAAGATTTGAGCTTCCATGTTCACCATAGTTTGGTGCAACCCATATGTTTGCTAAGTGTCTTCCATTGAGGTTAAGAGGAAATTTGTTATCACCACTTCTAAATCGAACAATTGAAACGTTGAACGACATTTTGGTGGGATGCTTTGCATGGCCAATAATCGTTCCTTTGGCATTTACAATTTCACCAGAGCATCTTACTTCTCCTAATAGATCTCCATTGAAAAAGAATTTGAAATAGCAGTCATCAAACTCAAAGAATAAGTCGTGCTGATTTGTAGAAGCGTACATATATCCTTTAGCAGTAAGTCCACGTTCAACGCGATCGTATACAACAATTGGTTTTCGATCAGGAGAATATACTGTACCTTTTAAATAGTTAGAAGTTGTTTTCTTCCATGTGTAGCGCATGGCTGAGGTGACTTCTTTATAACCAATTCCTTCTGTAGGTTCAAGGTCAGCTTTTTTAGCAGCAATTCTATTGCGCATTTCTTGTTGCTCGTTTGCAATATATTCAGGTGTTTTTGGTGTAACTGACTTTTTCACCACTCGGTAAATGAGGTATCCAATTCCACCCATAAAAGCTAAAACAATTAGACCAAAACCAATAAAAATGAACCAAACCATAGTTGTTTATTTAGCTTGTAACTCTGCGTTTTCTTTTTCTAGAAGCTCAATTTTTTCTTGCATTTGTTCTAGCTTCTCGTTCAATTCTTGAATGGCGTTAATCATCATAAAGTCTAATGAAGAAGGGTCGAATTCCAAGTATTCACCAGTGTTTGTTTCAACGGTTTGAACAGTGCTTGGTGCTATTTCTTGAATTTCTTGGGCGATTACTCCTACGTGTTGAGTTTCTGTATCTGCAATTCCACCAGTTCCATTGTATTGAAAGGTAACAGGTCTAATTTGGAGAATATTAGATAAACCTTCTTGATACGGCTGAATGTTTTTCTTTAATCTTCTATCGCTAAATACAGCCCAACTACCTCCACCTGGCTTACTAGCAGTTCCGTTAACGGAAAGAAGAGATGTTGGTGCGAGAGTTCCGATGCCTACATTTCCTCCAGCGTTTACAATTAGCCTTGAAGCCGAAGCATCTTCTTCATAGATTCCCCAATGGTCATTTGTGTGAGCATACATCTGCCATTTGTCTCCATTGCCGGACTCTATGAGAATGCCTGTGTTAGCGCTAGATGGGTTCTTTAGGTGAAGCAGTACGTTGTTATCAGATGTAACGTTGCTTCCTGTACCAATACCCAACTGTCCTGAAGTTGTAATTCTAGCTCTTTCAGAAGAGGATGAAGAGGAAGAAACGCTAGTGTTAGTTGTGAAAACAAGTGGCCCTCCCTTGTTACCTATTCTTCCTGATCCATTTGCAGCAAGCAGAAATGTTTGAGAGGATGTACCATCTGGACTCCAGGCTGTAAAGTCGCCACCATCTCTTGTATTGATGTTTCCGTTTACTTCTAACTTGCAAGTAGAACAAGGGTCTGTTAGCCCAATTCCAACATTTCCGTTATTATCAATAGCAATTCTTGTTTGAACAGCGGTTTCATCCGTGATCAAAAAATTACCCGAACCTGCACTGTTGGCACTTCCTGTAGAAACCAGAGACCATTCGCGCCCACCAGTTCCACTTTGTTCAATCTTTATTGCAGCAGAATTAGTACCGCTTTCACTTATGTGAAGTTTTTCATCAGGAGAGGTATTTCCAATTCCTATATCTCCATATCTTGAAACGTACACACTAGCTCCAAGATTAGATTCGAGATACATTAATGGTCTGAAGTTAGAAGCAGAAGTAACCCTAACCAGGGCTGCTGCTGAGCTAGTGCTGCCTCCAGTTCCTAAGGCATTGGCGTGAATTACGTTGCCATTTGTAGTACTATTCTGGTCAACAATTACTCCATGTCCTGCACCTGAAAATGATACATGTAAATTAGCAGAGGGAGTTGTTGTTCCAATTCCAACTCTTCCTGTTGTTGTAATGCGCATCCTTTCAGTGTTGGATAAAGCGCTATTTGAGAGTAATCGAAGATCCCCGCCTTGGGCTCCCATTCTTACACTTCCATTGTCTGCAAACATAACTGCCTTGGTAGACGTCTCATCTGGACTCCAAGCTACGAAATCGCCAGCTCCTTTTAAGTGAAGGTTTCCATGTACCTCTAGTTTACATGAAGAACATGGTGTGGTTGTCCCTATTCCAACATTTCCTTGATTGTAATAGATGTTATTCCCGTTGGCGAACCACTTATCGGTTGGAAGTGGAATAGTATTTCCATTTGAAATAGATATGGAATCATTGGCAATGTTTAATGTTTGCAGTTCATTGGTTGAATCACCATCTAACTCGTTAGTGATGTATCCAACATCATTAATAAATGAACTGACATTAGTTGGAGCGCCAATCAAGCTGCTGTATTGACCATCAAAAGAAGCTGGAATCACTGCAAAACCTCCATTAGATAAGAATAAGGTGTCGTTACTAATACTCAATATTTGAAGCTCGTTCGTAGGATCATCATCTAACTCACTTGTTATAAAGCCCTGATCATTGTTGAAATCGCTCAAATTAGTAGGAGTGTTTGCTAAGTCTAGGTAATCACCAGAAAAGTTGTTGCCAGCAGAGTCAGCGTAAAACGCATATGGAACAGTAAGTAATTGAGAAACTCCCTCAATGCTGTAATTGGTTCCGCCATTAGGATCAGTTTCTGTTTTTATAAAGTAGGTGTCTGCTCCCCAATCAATGGTTTGAATAGCTCCTGAAACTGCATTGCCATTCCCTATGATTAAGCTCAATAGGCCATTTGTATTAGTGGTTAACGTATGAGTTTCAGCGAACACTTCGATTCCGTTAACAGATCCTTGCAGAATGCTTATTTTAACACCAACTTGTTGATTTTGAAGAAGCTGGTTGTTACTGTTTCTAATAACAGCTTGATAAGTCATTTTTTGTGGTGATTGGGAGAAGACGGATAAAGTAATGCTGATGAAAATCCAAATAAGGAGAGACTTTTTCATGAGGCTCTTGATTAATTTGTTTTTACTATTCTAAATGTTTTCAGGGGTTTAGTGGATTCTAACACTTTTAGCAGGTATGTGCCATTTGGAAAGTTGATAAGGTCAAGTGATGTTTCTCTGGTAGTGATCTTTCTGGATAGCAAGACATCTCCTTTCAAACTGTACAAGGTGTACGAAAGATTTTCATACGATTTACCACCAATGCTCAGCTTAAGATGTTGCTCAGTTGGGTTAGGAAAAGCACTTAACGTTACTCCAGATTCTTCTTGTTCTGATAACGAGTTGACTATAGAAATTTCATAAGGTTGTTGTACTCCTTCGATGCTATAGTTTGGTTCGCCTTCAATACTGTTGTTTGAAACTTGCCCTACGGTGAATGAAACCGATCCGCCAGAACCCGTTCCTGTTCCACCAGAAGCTGGAATCACAGATTGTGCCAATGAAATTGAAGAAGTAAGTAGGAGGCTAAACAATAAAAATAGCTTGTGCTCCATATGATTAGATGAATAGAGCAACAAAATAGCAAATAATTTAAAGGCTGTTTTAACTGAAGCCTTCGGGTAATGAGGACAAGCAAAGCCCTTTCGCTAATGAGGGATGCTATTGTTCAATAATATCCTCTTCTACAATAGGAGTTGCTTCATCTAAAATTTCGAAAAGCTTATCCAAGTTTGGAGTTAAAATTACTTCAATACGTCTGTTTTTTGCTTTTCCTTCAGGATTGTTGTTATCGGCTATTGGAAAGAATTCTCCTCGTCCAGCTGCTGTTAGAATTTGCTCGTCAATAGAAGAATTTTCAACCATAATGCGAACAACACTGGTGGCGCGCATTACAGATAAGTCCCAGTTATCTGTAATAACGGAACTTTTAATGGGGTCGCTATCTGTGTGGCCTTCTACTAAGATGGTCATATCGTCTTGACCTTCTAGTGCCTTTGCTAACTGAATAACTGCTGTTTTACCTTCAGCGCCTACAGCAGTGCTTCCACTAGCAAATAACAGTTTGGCCTCCATGCTTACATATACACGGCCATTACGTTGCTCAACTGTGATTCCCTTGTCTTCAAATCCAGTAAGTGCAGCTTTTACTTTATCGCGTAATGCCTTTACTGCGGCATCTTTTTGAGCAATTAATTCTTCTAACTCATTTACACGTGTTTCACGAGCCTCTAGCATTCGTTGAATGTGATTCAAACGTTCTTCTTTGGCATTCAACTCTTCTTCAAGTACATGCAAAGCATCTTCACGTTTTTGCAGTTCATCTTGACTCGCCATTAATTCGGCTAAAAGCTTTTTGTTTTCGGCTTCAGATCCGCTTTGCAAAGTAGTTACTTGATCGCGAAGCATCTTATTTTGCTCTTTTGCACGCTCTAATTCGTACTTTAATTCATCTAACTCTTGCTTAGCATTACTAGATGAACCGCTCAAATCTTCTACTTGCTTTTCTAATCGCTCAAGTTTAGTCGTCAATTCTGCGTTTTCTTCTTCTAATCGCTGTTTTTCTTTAGCAAGGTATTCGCGCTCTTCTTCACTTTTCTGATATTTTGCTTTCAAGTCTTGAACCTGCTTAACAGGAACACAGCTCGAGCCCAAAGTCAATAACCCGACTACACTTACTGCAACAATACTTCGCTTCATAATTGAACAAAATTTGAGATAATACAAAGTTGAGGCAATTACTAGGCCTACCTAGAACGCCCATAGCTAGTTGTTAACAGCGTCCTTTTGAAATCGGACTATGGAATTAGTAAGCTACCGTCCCCGTAACTCAAGAATCTGAAGTTGTTGTCTAATGCATATTGATATACTTTCTTCCAGTCGTTACCTATCAAGGCAGAAACTAACAGGAGTAACGTACTTTTAGGTTGATGAAAGTTGGTTATTAGACCATTGCAGACTTTAAATTCGTATCCGGGAGCAATCATCAACTGAGTTTTAGTCATTAATAACAATTGACCTTTTTGCTTGAGGTAATTAGCTAAAGCTGAAAGAGCAGTTTTCGTATCTGGTAACTCTTCTTGATTATACGGATCCCATTGTAGCACCCTCAAATCTTTTAGCTCAAGATCTGGTTTTGTCCACACTTTTACACCCAGCCAATATAGGCTTTCAAGCGTGCGCATAGATGTTGTTCCAACTGGAATAATTGGCCCATCAACTTGACTTAACTCCACTATTTTTTCGGTAGAAACTTGAATCAGTTCATGGTGCATGTCGTGATCACCAATTTGATCAGAACTAACTGGTTTAAAAGTTCCTGCACCTACATGTAATGTAACAAAATGTCTATGGGTCCCTGCAGAATCAAGGGTAGAAAGTAGTTCTGGAGTAAAGTGTAAACCTGCTGTTGGAGCAGCTACAGATCCTTCATGTTCTGCATATACAGTTTGATAGCGAGATTTATCAGTATCCTCAGCATTGCGCCTCATGTATGGAGGTAGAGGGGTTTTGCCTAGTTTGTCTAGGATAGCTGCGAAGCTTAGGTTTTCTGGTTTCCAGCTAAACTCAATTAAAAAACTATCACTCCCTCTCTCAATGCGTTTAGCATAAATAGTCGATTCTCCTAGTTTCCCTTCAAGAACTACATTTTCTTTCCATTTCTTAGCTCCACCCACTAAGCACCACCATGTAGAGTGTCTGGTTTGTTGCATAGCGATAGATATATCTAAGGAAGCAGAATCTGGTTCTAAACAGAATATTTCAATAGTTCTTCCTGTTGGAAGTTGAAATAGTAACCTAGCTTGGATAACCTTGGTGTTATTAAATACAAGATGACTATTTGCTGGGAGTAGGCTTGGAAGTTGCTTATAAACCTTTTCTGAAATAGTACCACCTTTATAAACTAATAGTTTGCTTAGATCTCTTTGTTCAAGCGGATGTTTTGCAATACGTTCGTTTTCAAGTGGATAATTATATTCTTCAATACGAATGTCTTGCGTTTTCTTCATGTGACAACTAATAAATTGCAAAGATGGTGTAAATGCTAGAAGCTAGAATCATACAATGATTATTGTCAGGAAAATACAGTGATTCAAAACGTTAACTTTGCAACTTTCTAATTTCTAAACGTGTACAGCATGCAACTGTATAACAAAATTGACAAACGTGTCTTGAGAGAGCGGCTTCAAGAAGAAACGTTTAAGAGAGTTACTGTCTCATTTTACCGCTACGTCATCATTGACGACCCAAAAGCATTGCGTGATGAATTGTATATCGCGTGGAATAAACTAGGCGCTTTTGGAAGAATTTACTTAGCAACAGAAGGGATCAATGCACAAATGAGTGTTCCAGAACACAACTGGGAAGAATTTGTGAAGCATCTTCATGGAATTGAGTTGTTCCAGAACATTCCATTTAAGATTGCCGTAGAAGACGATGGTAAATCGTTCTATAAGTTGATTATCAAGGTGCGAAAGCAAATTGTAGCTGATGGGTTAGAACCAGAAGATTACGATGTAACTAACGTTGGAAAACATCTTACAGCTAAAGAGTGGAACGATGCAATGGACGGAGGAAATACCGTAATTGTTGACATGCGTAACCATTATGAAAGTGAGATTGGCCATTTTGATGGTGCAGTATGTCCTGATTCTGATACTTTTAGAGATGAGCTTCCAATGGTGTTGAAGAAGTTAGAGGAACACCGTGATAAGAAAGTGCTATTGTATTGTACTGGAGGAATCCGGTGCGAGAAAACAAGTTCTTATTTAAAGCACCATGGTTTTGAAGATGTAAATCAGTTGTTAGGCGGAATCATTGATTACAAACGCCAAATAGATGCTGAAGGGCTAGATAACAAGTTTGTTGGCAAGAACTTCGTATTTGACGATAGAATGGCTGAGCGTATTAGTGGTGAAATCATTTCGCACTGTCATCAGTGTGGTAAGCCTTGTGATACACATACCAACTGTAAGAATGATGCTTGTCATTTATTATTCATTCAATGTGAAGAGTGTGCAGAGAAATACGAAGGCTGTTGTACACCAGAATGTCAAGATGTAATTCACTTGCCTGAAGAAGAGCAACGTAAGTTGAGAAAAGGCAAAGAACATGCGGGTAATCAGCAAAAAATATTCAAGAAAGGGCGTTTACGACCAAAATTGATAGGAGATACTGCTGAATAACAACACATTTATACTAGTGTATTTGATATTCATTAGCCGAGCTGACTTTCATCATTTTCTGAGTAAGTTGCTCGGCTAATTTTGTCATAAATAGAAAAATAGATTAGCCAATGCCTTTGTATCATACTCTGGGAAAGATCCCTCACAAAAGACATACAACCTTTAAGAAGCCAGACGGAAGCTATTATTACGAGCAATTGTTTGGAACCATCGGCTTTGCAGGAATGTCATCTTTACTATACCACGAGCACAGACCTACTCAGGTAAAGTCGATCAAGGCACCTTATTCGGTAGCACCAGAAATTGCTGTAGAAAACAACATTCATTCGCTTCGCTTAAAAGGGTTTCAAACCCCACCAGAAGACGATTACTTGGATAGTAGAAAAACAGTTTTAACCAATAGCGATTGTAACATCATATTGGCTGCTCCAAGAAAATCTATGACAGATTACTTTTACAAGAATGCAGATTCTGATGAGGTAATTTTCATTCACAAAGGAAATGGAATACTGAAGACTTTGCTAGGTAATATCACGTTTTCGTATGGTGATTACTTAGTGATTCCAAGAGGAATGATTTATCAGTTAGAGTTTGAAAACGATGACAATAGATTGTTTATAACGGAGTCAGCTCATCCAATTTATACACCAAAGCGTTATAGAAATCACTTTGGTCAGCTATTAGAAGATTCTCCATTCTGTGAGCGTGATATTCGCAAACCAGAAAAACTTGAGACACATAATGAAACAGGTGATTTTGTTATGAAAATCAAGAAGCAGGGAATGATGCATGAGCTAGTTTATGCAACGCATCCGTTTGATGTTATTGGTTGGGATGGGTATAATTATCCATATGCATTTTCTATCCATGATTTTGAACCAATTACAGGTAGAGTGCACTTACCTCCGCCAATTCACCAAACATTTGAGTGTGCTGGATTTGTGATATGCTCATTTGTGCCTCGTTTGTATGACTACCACCCAGAGGCAATTCCTGCCCCATACAATCACAGTAATATCGATTCAGATGAGGTATTGTATTACGTAGATGGCGACTTCATGAGTAGAAATGATATTGAGGCAGGTCACATTTCATTACATCCAGCTGGTATTCCACATGGCCCGCATCCTGGTGCAATGGAAAGAAGTATAGGTAAAAAGGACACAGAAGAACTGGCAGTAATGGTAGATACCTTTAAGCCCCTTATGGTAACTAAAGAAGCGATGGCTATTGCTGATGATACTTACTACCAGTCTTGGTTAGAAAAGTAAACGAAACATGCTCAGCGTTGAGCTTTTGTTAAATTCGCAATTATCAAATAACGAAAGAAACTAAGAGGAAGATGGCAACGGATACAACCTCATTACAGTTAGAAAAGATATTTCCAGAGGCAGAAGACTTTTTGCCATTGAATGGAACTGATTATGTTGAGCTTTATGTTGGTAATGCCAAACAAGCAGCTCATTATTATAAAACAGCTTTTGGTTTCCAAGATCTTGCATATGGAGGTTTAGAAACAGGGTTGAAAGACCGTGCGTCTTACGTGCTTCAGCAAGACAAAATCAGATTGGTATTAACTACTCCTTTACAACAAGGAGGACCAATTAATGAACACTTAAGCGCTCATGGTGATGGTGTAAAAGTGGTTGCTCTTTGGGTAGATGACGCAACTAAAAGCTGGGAAGAAACAACTAAGCGTGGAGCAAAGTCTTTCATGGAACCAACTCGTGAAGAAGATGAACACGGATATGTTATAAAATCTGGAATTCATACATACGGAGATACCATTCACATCTTCATAGAAAGAAGTAACTATAACGGTATTTTTATGCCAGGTTACCAACCATACCAAAGCGAATATCAACCAGCTGATACTGGGCTGAAGTACATTGACCATATGGTTGGAAACGTAGGTTGGAATGAGATGAATACGTGGGTAGAGTTCTATGCAAAAGTGATGGGCTTTGCACAACTAGTATCATTCGATGATAAAGACATTTCTACAGAGTATACAGCCTTAATGAGTAAGGTAATGACGAACGGAAATGGTCGTATCAAGTTCCCAATTAATGAGCCAGCAGAAGGAAAGAAAAAGTCTCAAGTTGAAGAGTATTTAGATTTCTACAACGGGGCTGGAGTTCAACACATTGCGGTCGCTACTGATGACATCATCACTACAGTAACGGCAATGCGCGATCGCGGGGTAGAATTTTTACGAGTTCCAGAAACGTATTATGAAACGGTGTTAGATCGTGTAGGTGAAATCAAAGAAGATTTGGAGCCTTTGAAGAAGCTTGGAATTTTAATTGATCGTGATGATGAAGGATACCTGTTACAATTATTCACTAAGCCAGTGAGTGATCGTCCAACTCTATTCTTCGAAATCATTCAGCGAGAAGGTGCGCAGAGTTTCGGAAAAGGAAACTTTAAAGCATTATTTGAAGCAATTGAGCGTGAGCAAGAGGTAAGAGGAACACTCTAACCCAAATTTATAGTCAGAGAAAACCGATAGCGAAACCGTTGTCGGTTTTTTTTATGCCGTTTACGTGCTATAAGTTATCGGAATTACACACACATATCTATCTTTAAAGCCATGCTACAAAAAACCTTCTTTAACATAGGAGTTGCAGTTTTTCTTGTGAGCTTTGTTCAGGCACAAGAAGTCAAGAAAAAAATAATGAACCTAAACCCAGAGGTTCGAATTATTGCCGAAGTTCTCAAAGAAGACGAACGAGTTCCTCATGGATCTTTTGAGCAACAGTATCAAGCCAAAAGGCAAGTGTCGGGGAGGTACGATAATGGTAAAAGAATAGGTAAGTGGACACGGTATTTTCAGACTGGCGAGGCAATGATCGTTGGGTATTACCAAAATGGTGTTCCATCTGGTACCTGGAAGAGATTTGATAAAGGTGGAGAAGAGGTCGCTTCGTTTTCATTTGAAAACGGAATGCCTTCAGGACATTGGCATGGTACATACATAAATGGAAACAATGCTATTGATATCGTATACGGAAATAAAGGACTGTTAACACAAGCAGTACTGTACTATTTCAATGAACGACCAGGATATTTGCTTGATCAAGAAATGAGTGGTAAAGACACGCTTTCATATAGATCGTTGTACTTTAAGAATCAAACAATTGAAGAATATCGGGAAACAAAAAACGCTCAACTTCATGGTCGTTTAATCAAGTATCACCCAACTGGAGCTAGATGGGAAGAGTATGAGTTCAGAGAGAATTTACTCAGAGAGGTAGTGGCTATGAGGGCTCAAACAGGCCAGCCATTAGTTATTGGTTCTTTTGAAGAAGGAACAGGAAGAATCAACCATTATTATCCCAATGGGATGATCTACAAAAGACAAGAGTATAAAGAAGGTGTTCCACATGGTTTTGTAACCTATGAGCAAAGTGGCAGAGAGCTGGGCTATGGAGAGTATAAGAATGGGAAAAGAACTGGAAAGTGGATTTTTAGAAATGCACTTGAGTTTCCAGAAATTGAGCTAGAATATGATGATGTTTTAGGCGATACGGCTTGGGTGGTGAGAAGAATTTCGGCAAACATGCATGAAGCTGAAAAAGGAACATTGGTAAATGGTGTTAGGCATGGTAAGTGGTATCAAACCAATATTATGAAAGACACTACGGAAATTGCCACCTATACTAAAGGACTTTTGGATGGATCTTTTACCAAATTCACCTTGAATATTGGAAACATAGAGGCGCTAGGTACTTATTCTGGAGGAACAAGAAGTGGTGTTTGGGAGATTTACAATCCGTTTAACCAACAAACAGAGCGAGATTCCATTTTTGGCGCTCCCTCTTTTTCTTTTGATATTACTAACTCGCCTGTTTCTGGGTGGACTCCTATTCAAGAGGCGTTTGGTTATTACTTTATTTCAGAGGATGTATATGGACAAGCAGTTATTTCTAAAGATATTATCCATTACATTCCAAAGTATCCAGGTGTAGAACTGTTAGAAACTCCATTGAGTTACGACTTTCAAGTTGTAGAACCGTTAGAGCCTAAGCAAGGAGACGATTATAGCTACAGACCGTTATTCGTATCTGCCGAGTTCCCAGAAGGGTATGAGAGTGAATTGTTATACTTGGTTAGGCACAAAGATTTAGAAGTTAAATCAGATCAAATTGGAGTGTCAGGCTCGGTATTAGTAGGAATGAGGATAGATCGCTTTGGATTGATTGAAGATGTTGAGATTTTAAGAGGCGTAGATCCAGAGTTCGATCAATCAGTTCAACAATTTATTGAGCAAATGCCAGTATGGTCGCCAGCTACTTACAATGGAATTCCTATTCCTAGTTATGTTGTAAAAAGAATGGATTTCCCCGTAACTCCAATTAGATAATGAAGTATTTACTATTAATCACTCTGTTTTATAGTACAGCATTGGCTGCACAAGATTGGCAGTCAATATCAATAGGTAAGAATGCGGAAATTAAACATCGATTTAAAGGAGAGGAGTCCACGCTTCATACTGGAGAATTCAAGTATTTAATAAATGGACAAGAGATAGTTCGAGGAAGTTTATTGAACGGAAAAAGGGCCGGTAAATGGGTTCAGAGATATGATAATGGCCAACTATTCATACAGGCATATTTTGATGAAGGCTTAAAAGATAATAAGTGGACATATTATTACCCTGATGGAACGTTAAAAGCAGAAACCTACTTTATTGCTAATACACCATATAAGACTTGGAAGTCGTATCATCCAAACGGAAAGGTTTGGGCTGTTGTAGAATACCAAAGCCCCAGCGTTCCTCAATCAATTAGCATTCATGATAGTGCAGGTGTATTACTTAGACATCGAGTATATACATATGAGCAAGATCAAGTATCTCAGCGTGATTCAGTTTTTTATTTAAATGGTTCTTTAGCACGATACATGGAGTTTGAAAATGATCAACTAGACGGCCCTTTTGTTTTCTATTACCCCAATGGAAAATTAAATGAAGAGCTAGTTTATGAAAAAGATAAACTCCTAGAGGTAAAATCTTGCTACAGTAGTGATGGAAAGGTTTTGCAAACAGGAGACCTATTTAATGGGAGAGGAAGCAGATATACCTATAATCACAATGGAGTAAAGCTGTATGAATTGAATTATTATGATGGAAAACTAGATGGAGAGCAAATAGGGTATCACATCAACGGACAGCAAATGGTTTCTGCGTTTTATGAAAATGGAAAAGCGCATGGAGTGAGCAAGTTCTATAGTACCAATGGTGTAATGAGAGCAGCTACTGAATACAACTATCCTGAAAATAAAATAGTGGTTACCAAAGGGAAAAGCATAACATATGGAGAGCGAATTGTGAATGAATATGATACAAATTGGTTATTGACTGGGTTTGTTAAAGAGCTCGATATAGTGGGGAATGTACTGCATGAAACGCCTTATTTGTATGGGTTGAAACATGGTAAAGAACGCTATTACTTTAAAACGAAACTGAGTGTTGAGCATGAAATAAACTATGCGTTTGGCGATAAGGTAGAAGAAGAGTATTGGTATAGTGGAGGTGGCAAGGTGGTGAGTTCTCACCGATATCCAACTTTTGAAGATGAGGTAAAGTTTGAAACTTCTTGGATGACTCCTGCTTTTGAAAAGAGTACGATGTACCGTTATTCAATCAATGATTTGGTAATGATAAGAGATTACTTCATCAATAATGCTTCCCTAATGAAACAACTCACTCGAGAAGATCAACAATACTTTGGTTTAGAGAAGTTTGGGGCAATAAAAATGATCGATGAACATAGTAATATTCCACTAGTAAATAGTTATTATGCTACGAATCATCAGCACGTTTCTTCCTTTGAAGATGAATTAGTGAATGATCAAATGGGAGAGATTTATCGCATTGATTTTGTTCCTTCATCTCTTCGGTATCAAGGGGGAGTGGAGGGATTTATTCGTCAAAACTTAGTTTTGAGTGATAACCTACACAACTTTGACGATTCTGGAATTCATGCGTTGTTTTCTGTTTACATTGATGAGTTTGGTCAGTTAACATCAAGCGGTCAACATAAAACAGACATTTTTGGAGTGTCAAGTGGAATTGAGAAGTTATTAGAACATCGCCCTTTTAGTATGCCAGCAACAGTTTGTGGTTTACCAGTCATGCATAGGTCTACTATTTTGTATACCCACTAGTTTTCTTCCTTCATTTTTCTAGGCTCTTTTATTAATTTGGGCACTAAACTCCAATAAATGAATCACACTCACCTATTCTTGACCTTACTTTCATTTTTGTTTTCTGATTTTTTATCTGCCCAAGTGTGGGAGGAGTACTACGTTGCTACAGGCATGAAAATCAGATATCAATACGACTCTCTTTCCCCAGGTATTCCAAACGGTGGTTATGAAATGTATATAGATTCTACTTTGCTCATAAGTGGAACTTTTAATCAAGGCAGACGTCACGGAAAGTGGACTACTTACTATTTAAAATCACCTAACGATAAACGTATAGAGGGCTATTATGTGAATAATAAAAAACACCATGAATGGAAACATTATGGAAAGAAAGGAGAGTTGATTTCTGAGTTTTTCTTTTTCAAAGGAGGAAGGGTCGGAACTTGGAAATCTTATCATATTAATGGTAAATCATGGAGTACAATTAAATATGAAAGGGTGAACAAGCCAAATGATGTAGAAGTTCGAGATGAAGAGGGAGTTTTGTTATTCAAAGAATCATGGACTTATTCTGGCGATTCTGTTTTATCTAATAGAACTATCTATTATACAAATGGGCAACCATACGAAGTCCGGGAGGCATTGAACGGTGAATATCATGGGGATCAAGTAGTGTATCACTCTAATAAAGTGGTTTACGAACGAAAATACTTCGAGAACGATAGATTAATGGCGGTTACAGAATCACGAACTTGGAATGGCCAGCCAAGAGAATCTGGCTCACTGTATGAGGGAACAGGATCTTTTTCTAAGTACTATCCGAATGGTAAAAAGTTAGGTGAAATGTGGTTTGAGAATGGTCTACTATCAGATACGATAGTCATGTTTCATAAAGATGGTAAAGTCTCAGAGGTGAGTGTGCGAGAAGAGGTGGATGGAGAACGGTTAGAGACATATAGACAGAACTACAATCGATATGGAATTCCTGAAGTTTACTTAGAGTACAATCCGGAGGTGAGTCAATATCAGGTTGTGTATGGAAGAAAAAAGAACTATGGAGATCGCAGGGTAATAGTTTATGATCATGAAATCTCTAGTTGTTCAGTTAAACGCGTTTTAATATATGATGATAACAATGATTTAATCACTGAGTATCAAAAGAAAAATGGCCTGCGACATGGTAGCTGGACAAAATTCTATGGATCTGGTGATGTAATGCAAAGCAGACAATATTTTCATGGGGATATCATAGGAAATGATATTGAATTCAACAGGTTTGGTAAAGTATTAGAGCAAACCGTTTATCCAAGCATTACGAATGAATCTACATTAGATTCCAATTGGTGCAGAACAAAGTATGAAAACAGACTAGTAGTTTACAAAAACGATTTTGAGCCATTTAATGGAAACAGAGGGTATTACTACGAAGCTCATCCTGATGTGCTTCCAGGATACTTTGAAGAAAACCAATTGATTGGCCTTGCAAAATATCATAAAGGCATTAGTGTGTATGATGACTCTATTGAAGTTGGAGAATTAGAGTATCTAGATAATTTCTATGGTTTTTTGAGTTTTAACCTCGGTAAAGTAGATGTGTTGAAGCTGAAACACATCGGTGTAGTAAACATAATTACTTTAGAGATAGATGAAATGGGGATTATCCAATCTCATAAAATGTTGAAACAGGATAAGCTAGGAATTTCAGAAGGTATTGATGAACTTTTAAATGTAAAACCTATTTTTTCGCCAACAACTATGAATGGATTCCCTACAAGCATCCATAAATTGTACTTTGTCAGATTCTAGATATCTTTAGGCACTTCTGCCCGTTGAACTGCTTTTTTCAAACGGTTAGATTCCACGCGCTTTTTAAATACCCAGCGGTTAATAGGTTTAAACCAACTCGGTAAATCTTCTCGGTAGATATCACAGAAAAGAACTACTCTTGTCTCATCTGTTTTATTCCAAACTTGGTGATTAAACGTATCGTCAAACAAAACGTCTTCACCTTCTTTCCAACTGTATTTTTCTCCACCGTTTAGTATATAACACTCACCTTCTTTAGGAATTACCAAGCCTAGATGATAACGCCAAACTCCTTTGTAAAAACCACGGTGCGGAGGTATGTGCTTCTTAGGACCAAGAATTGAGAACATAGCAGTTGTGATCCCTGGAACTTGCTTTAGTAAAGCCGTTGTCTTGGGTGCTTGCTCACAGTTACTATCCATCCAATTTTCGTAAGCTTGAAAAATAAAGGTGCGCCAAGGCACCTCATCTTTGGCAGAAATGTATTTCTGAATGCCATCTATTTCATGAAATTTTGGGATGTTTTCTTGATGTTTCAACACTTCAAGTAGCTCGTCTCTAATTACTTGCCAATTGTCTTTCAATATTTTGTGAGCTGGGAAATGCTCATCCACATCTACCATAGGTTTATTCTTAAAGAATAACATCAAAAACAAAGAAAATGGGATGGCTAACAAGCTAGGCTCAATCAGGTAAATCAATCCGAAGATGACCACCTTAGCTAGGATAATATATCCTAGGATTTCCAAAATAATCATAGCTAAAAAGTGAATTTGTTAAACGAAGATAACTGAAATCAGATGCTACCATAAGACTCAACAAATTCTTAATTAAAGAGCTATTCTTTCATGAAGGTTGTTGTTTGCCATAGTTCGTTCTGTAATGCCTGCAATACATAAGATCCAGCAGTTAATTCAGATACATTTATGGTCTTGCTACCAGATTTATTTTGTAGCAGAAGTTGTCCGTTAATAGATGTGATTTTTACAGCTTCTATAGCGTTTTCTGTTTGGATAGTGATCTCGCCTTGAGTTGGGTTTGGAAAGACTTGGATGATCGTTTTGGAAGGGATGATCGTTTCAACTCCAACGGGATAAACGTAAATCGTAGCCATATTCATTTCGGTTTGGGAGCACCCCATAGAATCCGTGATTATGTATGAGTAGTTTATTGAGCTATCAGGTTTCATCCAGAATTGACTAGGAAGTGTGGAATCACTTAATCCATGTGTCGGAAACCAGCTCCAGCTAGCAACGGGAAAAGTAATAGGAGAAATATTTCCACCCCTTGTGTACCAAATTGAATCGCCTTTTTCAATTCCTGCAGAAAAATTTCCACCAAGCGTTATACCGAAGTCAGACTGAGTAAGTAAACTAGAATCTAAAGCTGTATTTCCAAGAGAATCCATCACCAAAAGATAAACGACTGTTCCTCTTGGTTTTGGGACATATGTTATTTCGGGATTTAAGATCGTAGTATCACTTAAAATGGATGAGGCGTGAACAGTTATGTTTGATCCAGAAAATGGTTGAATAGAATCTGAATACCATGTATAAGTGTAAGGGGGGAAACCTCCTGATACTGATGCTTGTACCAAGAATTTAGTGGTGTCTTGATTAGAAAGACTTCGGCAGATATGTTGATCTTCTACATCTACTTGTAGTTGCGCAATAGATAATAGTGGAAGTAAAAGAAGACTCATGAAAATTGTAGATGTAGTGGCTTTCATAGATGTAAGTTTAGTATTCGATTCCTAAGGTAGTTACTTAATCCATGTCGTCATAAAAATCTTTTAAGCGATTGCGGTATGCACTGAACAACTTAGATTTAGATACAAAACCAACGTATTTTCCTTCCATGTCAATTACAGGTAGGTTCCATGCCCCACTAGCGTCAAACTTTTCCATTACATGCTCCATGGTATCGCTCTGGTAGATAAACTCAGGTGCAGCAGTCATCAACTCATGAATAGCCATACTGTCGTATTGAGAACGGTCAAACATCACCTTTCGAATGTCGTTTAGCGTAACAACTCCTAAGAACTGATTTTCTTCATCAACTACGGGAAATAAGTTTCTGTTTGATTGAGCAACTGCTTCTACTAAATTTCCCAATGTTTGATAGGGTCTTACGGTTACGAAATTAGTTTCAATCTCGTTTTTCAAATTCATTAAGGTAAGTACTGCTTGATCTTTGTGGTGAGTCAATAGTTCCCCCCGTTGTGCAAGCTGGCGGGTATAAACTGAGTGAGGAGAAGCATATTTTACTGTAATAAATGCAATAGAGCTTGTGATCATCAGCGGAAGAAATAACTCATATCCTCCAGTGATTTCTGCAATTAAGAAGATACCCGTTAAAGGGGCATGTAACACTCCGGCCATCATTCCTCCCATGGCTACAAGAGTAAAGTTGGAGTTAGAGAGATTGGCCAATCCTAATCCATTAATAAATCGGGCAAAAGTGTACCCTGTTATAGTTCCTAAGAATAGAGATGGAGCGAAAATTCCTCCAACACCACCACTTTTTAGCGTGAGAATAGTGGCAATAGTTTTCAATAAAATAATGGCAACAAATGCCAACACTACCATGCCGAAGTTACTTAACTCTGGCAGCCATAAAATACCTGATAAGGCGCGCTCTTCATCACCTTCTATCAATGCATTGATAATGGAATAACCTTCGCCATATAGCGGGGGGAAAAGGAAAATCAACAAACCGACACCAAGTCCACCGAGTAGTGCACGGAGCAAGCGATGATTGATTTTTTCCATCCATCTAGCAATGAAAAAGTACATGCGCGTAAAGTAAACTGAGACTAATCCTGCTGTAACTCCAAGCATGACATAGAATATACTATGACTTGGGTTAAAGGCATCACTCAAATCAAAGTGGAACAAAATATCTTCTCCCAAGATTAAGCGAGAAGTGAGTGTCGCTGCAATTGAGCTCAATAGCAATGGAACTAAAGAAACTGCTGATAAATCAATCATGATTACCTCTAAGGCAAATACAATAGCAGCTACGGGCGCTTTGAATAAAGCGGCTAATGCTCCAGAAGAAGCACAGGCAATGAGTAATACTTTGGTTTTATAGTTCAACTTAAAGAGTTGACCAAGGGTAGAACCCATGCTGGTGGTAGATGAAACAGTAGGGCCTTCTAGTCCGGCAGATCCACCAAAACCAACAGTTATAGCAGATGATATGATAGAGGCATAAATCCCCTTCTTGTTCATGTTGGCGCTTCCCTTTGAAATAGCATATAATGCATTTGGAATACCATGCCCAACTTCATGTCGTAAGAGCATTCTTACCACAATAACGGTCAACAGAATTCCAACCAGAGGGTATACCAAATACAAATAGCCATCGGTTTGGCTAATACCTTTGATTAAAATTAATTCTACTAAGTGAACGGTGTTTTTTATGACCACTGCAGTCAATCCAGAGAGTAGTCCAATAACTACACTTAAGATGTAAGTGAATTGTTTGTCTTTGAGGTTTCTACCTCGCCAAACCAAGAATTGTTTTAGCCCAGAATCTAGCTTGATTTTTAGTTCAGAAAAATTCACGGTACGAAACTACAGCTTCACGAGAATTTCTGCTGCTTTTTCAAGCGTTTCATTCTCTTTAGCAAAACAGAAGCGTAGCATTGAGTTTTGAACTTGATTGTGATAGAAAACTGAAATAGGAATAGATGCAACACCATGTTCCTTCGTTAGTTTCTCAGCAAATTCAATGTCGTTTTTATCGCTTAGCTTGTCGTATCCTAATAGCTGAAAATATGTTCCTGCCGAAGGAATGGTTGTAAAACGAGAACCAGAAATAGCGCGTAAAAAGAAGTTGCGCTTTTCTTCATACATAGCAGATACTTCGTTGTAATTAGAAGAATCTTTCAAGTATTCAGCTAGTGCATATTGCACAGGATGATTCACGGTGAATACATTGTACTGGTGCACTTTTCGTATTTCGGCCATGATATTTTTAGGAGCCAAAGCATACCCAACTTTCCAACCTGTAGCGTGAAAAGTTTTACCGAATGAACCTACAATAATGCTTCGCTCGGCAAGGTTCGGATACTTAGCAACACTTTGGTGCTCTTCGCCATCAAAAACGATGTGTTCATAAACCTCATCGCTCAAAATCAAGATATCATTTCCGCTTGTAATACGCTCTAGTTGAACCAGATCTTCTTGTTTCCAAGTAGTTCCTGTTGGGTTGTGAGGAGTGTTAATCAAGATCATACGCGTTCTGCGCGTCACTAGTTTTTTAACCTCTTCCCAATCAATCTTAAAATCAGGAGCTTCTAACGGAACGTAAATTGTTTTACCACCTGCTAGTTCTACAGCTGGGGCATAACAATCGTATGCGGGGGTGAAGATGATAACTTCATCCTCTTCTCTAATCAATGCCTGAATAGCTGTGAAGATAGCTTGTGTAGCACCTGCAGTAACTAAAACCTCTGATTCTGGATTATACTGAGCTCCGTATAATTGCTCTGTTTTGGCAGCAATTCCTTCGCGAAGTGGCATAATACCAGCCATAGGAGGATATTGATTATACCCTTTTTGCATAAAGTGGTTTACCAGCTCTATCAATTTAGGATCCACTGGAAAATCAGGGAACCCTTGTGATAAATTAATGGCATTGAAATCGTTAGCCATTTTACTCATCACTGTAAAAATAGTAGTGCCTACTTTAGGAAGTTTAGAACTGATTGTATTTGGATATTCCACTAAGTGCCCTTTTCAAAATCGAGGCGCAAATGTAGCCAAAATCCCGTCTGAAGTAGGTAAGAGCTTGCCTTATGGATAATACTGGAATAAAAAAATATGAATACATATTGATCTTCAGCTCTTAACTTTCGTCTACTCTTGGTTGAAGATTATTTAATAAGCACTTGTTCAACTAAATTCATCAAGAACACAAATACTCAAACTACCTTCGCGGGCTGGTTATGAAAACACTTCGAAAGCGTTGGCACTATATCAAAACATGGCGTTTGGCTTATCCAGTAATGCTCAGTCAATTTGGGCAAGTAATGGTAGGGCAGGCAGACTCCATTATGGTTGGTCGATTGGGTACAATTCCTCTGGCTGCTGCAACATTGGCTGTCAGTATTTTTGTGGTGTTAATGATTTTTGGAATTGGAGCAAATTATGCTTTGAGCCCACTTATAGCCAATGCAGATGGCGAAAAAGACTATGGTCGAATTGCTAAAGTTTTGCAACATGGCTTTATTCTAAGTTTTGCATTATCAGTTATTTTAAGTGTTATTCTAGGAGTGATTTCCTTGTTCTTAGACCAAATGGGACAAGATCCTGAGGTGGCAACAGCTGCTAAAGAATACCTTTTTTATTTGAACGCCACCATGGTTCCTATGATGCTGTTCTTCACCTTACGTCAGTTTGCAGAAGGACTTTCTAGTACCAAACCAGCTATGGTAATTACACTGATTGGAAATGCAGTAAACATAGGGTTGAACTATGTGTTGATTTACGGTGAGTTTGGTTTTCCAGCCATGGGACTGAATGGAGCAGGTTTAGCAACATTGGTTTCAAGATGGGTTATGCTAGCGGCTATGTTGGGGTTAGTGATGTCTCAAGAGCCATTCAAATCGTACTGGAAGGCAATTGTTTGGAACACTTGGGATAAACACATAGCCAAACGATTGGTAGATGTTGGTTTGCCTACTGGCTTGCAAATGATTTTTGAGGTAGGAGCTTTTGCATTTGCAGCATTAATGACCGGGTGGATTTCTCCTCAAGCTCAAGCTGCACACAACGTTGCTATTAGTTTAGCAAGTGTGAGTTATATGATTGCTAGTGGCTTGGCTGCAGCCGCAACAGTTCGTGTTGGGAACCAATTGGGTAGAAAAGATTTTAGAAACCTCATGGAAGCTGCCAAAACATCGTTGGTTCTAGCTGTTATTGTAATGATGGCTTTTGGGGTGGTGTTTTTAGTAGGAAAAGATTGGCTACCAACTTTATATATTCAAGAGCCAGAAGTAATAGGAATTGCTTCTTCGTTACTAATAATCGCTGTTATGTTCCAATTAAGTGATGGTGTGCAAGCAGTTGGCTTAGCCGCATTAAGAGGGTTAACAGATGTACGCATTCCTACTGGGATTACCTTCATTGCATATTGGGTAATTGCGTTGCCATTGGCTTATGTATTGGGAATTACATTGGATATGAAAGCCGAAGGAATTTGGTATGGATTAGCTATTGGTTTAACAGTATCTGCCATCGCTTTAGGTTTTAGATTCAATAAACGTGTAAAAGAGTTAAGCTTGGAGGCGAATCAACGTGGATAAAGAAGTACTCGTAAAGATTGTTACCACCAAGATGCCTTTTGGCAAATACGAGGGCACGTTGTTGTGCGATTTACCCATTGCTTACCTAGAGTGGTTTTTGCGTAAAGGTGGGTTTCCAAAAGGAAAGTTAGGAGAACAGCTAGCCACTGTTTATGAGATTAAGTTGAACGGACTAGAACCAATTTTAACGGAATTGAAAGCTAGATATGAAGTTCGGTAAGCTAGAGCATATTGAAGGAATTGATTTCTCGCTTCCTGCTGATGGTGAGGTAACGAAGCAACTATTCAAACAACTAGAATCAAATAATCGTCCAAGATTTTATACTGGAGGAACGCAGTTTGGTAGGCCAGAATGGATTGGTGAATGGTTTCCTGCTAAAACAAAGTCTACTGACTTTCTGATTCACTATCAGCGCATGTTCAATACCATTGAGTTAAATGCTACGCATTACCGAGTGTTTCCTCATAAAACAGTAAAGGGGTGGGCAGATAAAGTGAACGATGAGTTTCGTTTTTGTCCGAAATGGCCACAAACTGTTTCGCATAGAAGGCGATTTCAAAATTCTCAAGACATTACAGATGATTTCTTAGCGTCAATCTTAGCATTAGAGAACAAACTTGGCCCTTGTTTTATTCAACTGCCACCAAACTTTACCGCCCAAAAGGCAGAGCAGTTGTTTCATTATTTACACGACTTACCTCGCGATTTACGATTAGCCGTTGAGTTTCGTCATGAGTCTTGGTTTGAGGCAGAGAATCAATCGTTTTTTGAAGAACTACTCAACTTAGAAGTTGGTGCTTGCATGAGCGATACTGCTGGAAGAAGAGATGCTGTACACATGCAATTAACAGCACCATTTGTATTAATGCGTTTTGGTGGCTATGAGTTGCACCCTACAGATTATGCACGGATAGACGAATGGAATAAACGCTTCAAAACATGGACAGATCAGGGAATTAAAGAAGTATATGTTTTAATGCACCAACCAGATAGCATCAAAACACCTGAGACTTTAATTCATTGGAATCAACTCATTAACAGACAGTTTAATCAGCAATTGCCAATTCCCTCTCGCGTAAGTGAACAAGGAAGTTTGTTTTAATGAATTGAAAGATTTGATTTCAAATCATTTTCAGAAAGTCGAATGTAGATTCCATTCTGTTTTTGTGAATCATCATTCATTGATATTGTGCCCGTAACTAATACACCGTTGTTTTCATCAGAGTATAGATTTGTGATAATAACCCCTTCTGTTTGTATTTTGGAATGACCTACCTCTTCAAGTTCGCTATTAAATAGCCTAATAGAAAAAGATGAATGGTCTTTTGAAAGGGTTACAATGTACTTTCCGTTGGTTGAAGAGATGGATATAAGTTCCTCTGAAATAGTTGTTTTATTGTTTGGGTTAATAAGTTCAAAATGTCCCTCATCTTTGAATCCGACAGTTCTTTGGTTGTTGATTAGAAAATAAAAAGAGGGGCTTATAGCTTCTTCAAATGGATTTACGCATTGAATATGAGGGTGTTTTGATATCAAATTACAGGTGTAAACGAACCGTTCTGATTTTTGATCAATCGTAGGTATAGAAGATATATTAGGTATTTGTGATCGTGAAATATTAGCCAAGCTTGAGATTGGGCAGGATAATGATTCATATCCGTTTGATGTTTTTGCTAGAATCCAAAGCGTGTCTGAGAATACAGCACATTTGTAGAATTGATTGATTCTTATGTTATGGATTACCTCACTTCTGTTTAGTTCATCATCATTAGTTGACTTCGAAATTCCTAGCCTTCCATTTTCTGTTGAGAACACTATAATACTCGATGAATTAGGTAAAGTGACTATTCTATAATTATTCACTTTATAAGCAGACGAATTGTAAAGATTAAGTGTTGATGTAGAGGTATATTCCGATTTACAATGGAGTAAGTTTAGTTGAGATAATTGAGGTAAACCAAATGTAAGTGATCCTTTAGCAAGTCCTTTATCATAAGAAACATGAAAAATCAAGGCTTCGTTCTTTGCTTCAAACAACTGAAAAGTTGAAATAGACTGGTTATTTGGCGCATGTACCACGGTTTTCTGTGAGAAACTCAGAAAGGGGATAAATAACAGTTGAATTAAAGTGAGTAGTTTATACATGAGGAGTGATTTAGTAACAAAAAAGGCACCCTATTTCTAAGATGCCTTTGACTCTTGAAAAGAGTGATATTATTTCTTTTTCTCTTCAGATCCTTTTTTAGAGCAAGATTTTTCAGAGCTCTTAGCGCAGCAGCTCTCACCTTTTTTACTCTTCTTTTTCTTTTTAGACTTTGGGTCTTCTTGATCTGGCTCACTTTGAGTCATTTCAACATCAGTCATTGTTGTTGCAACAGAAGCAATGCTGTAATTGCTGAACAAAACAAACAATGATAGTGCTGATCCTATAGCTATCTTTTTAATCATGATTTTTCTTTTAGCACCCTAAAGCTAGTGCTTTTGAATCAATCAGCAAAAATCAAGCTTCTAACACCTTTCATTGTAAACTTGGCTCTCGAATCTGTACTACGGCATTTTTCCTACCAATTTGAAATAGTCTTTCAGGGTAGTTTTCAAATTCAATCTGTCTTCTCCATTTGCTAGAACAGAAACCCATTGCTTGTTTATAAGCAGTTTATAGCTACAGTCTTCTTCTCTCAAAGCCATGTATAAGTGAGCTGCAAAAAAGTATTGTTCTATTGTATTCCAAGTAGTAATACGAATGGTATCATGATTGTCGCCATCACGTACGGCCAATTGCATCGTATCAGGCTTTTCCCATACGTTATTAGGTTCAACAATAAGATAAGCTTGGTCTTGACGCCAATTTTGAACAATGGCTAATTGAAAGTTGGGTTCTGTTGTGTCTATTCTTCTGGTTTTTAATCTGTACAGGTTAAAACCAGCATCATCTCTCTCTTCTAGCTCATAGTAGAAACTACGTATGTTTTTAAAGTAAATTTCTTCGTTTTCAGGCATTCTAAATTCAGCCGTATCTATACGAATTGGTCTGTCTTTTGGAAAAGTCACTACTAAAACAATCATGGTTACACCAAACCAAGCAATAAAGGCGTGTTTTAAGTTCCATGAGAATTTCCGCATGGCATTAAAACAATCCTCTCAAGCCCTTGTTTATTTTCGCTATTAACACACATGATGCATTTGGCTTATAAAATATCGAACAGGAGTTCAATCTAGCTGTTATGAAGAATAGAGAAGGAATTCCGATGGATTTATTGATTCACGTTCAAACTAACAAAGGCGTAACACTCGAAGAGTTAGGTCAACACCAAAAAGTGATGCTTGTTTTTTTGCGCCATTTCGGATGTACGTTTTGTCGCGAATCAATGGCAGATATCAGTCAACGCAAGGCAGATATTGAGGCAACAGGAACCATTATAGTACTGGTTCATCAAGTGAGTGATGCTCATGCCCACAAGATTTTTGGTTTATACGATATAGAAAACCTTCATCGCATTTCTGATCCCCATCAAGAATTATATCAAGCCTTTCAGTTGTTTAGAGCTAAGTGGTATCAAGTATTCGGGCTGCGTGTTTGGTGGAGAGGCTTTTTGGCTGGAATAATAAATGGCCATCTTATTGGGCCTGAACAAGGCGATGGATGGCAAATGCCAGGTGTATTCATTATTCAACAAGGTAAAATCATCAATAAGTTTACCCATGAATATGCATCAGATAGGCCAAATTATGTGGATCTAGCAGCCTGCAAAATTCAAGGTTCATGATTGCACGAATTGTTGGTTCTGGCATTGCCGGAATAGCCAGTAGCATACGGTTAGCGGTAAAAGGTTACCAAGTGCATGTGCACGAAGCAAACAATTACTTAGGAGGAAAACTCACAGCATTTGAACAAGGTGGTTATCGTTTTGATGCAGGCCCGTCACTTTTTACTATGCCCTTCTTAGTAGATGAACTTTTTACGCTAGCAGGTAAAAACCCTACTGATTACTTTCAATACAAACGTCTCGATAAAACTTGTCACTACTTCTGGGAAGATGGAACAGTAATTCATGGATATGCAAATCCAACGGAATTCGCTACTGAGGTAGAAAGCAAAGTAGGGGTAGAGCGCAACGTAATTTTAGACTTTCTAGAGCATAGTGCACTCTTATACAACAAAACTGCTCCCGTGTTTTTGGAGCAATCACTTCATCAATGGAAGAACTATTTTACTGCCGATGTGTGGAAAGCCTTAAAGCATGTGCATCAACTCAACTTAACAAGCACAATGGATGGGGTGCATCAATCAAAGCTGAAAGAAAAACACCTCGTTCAGTTATTTAATCGTTTTGCAACCTATAACGGAAGTAATCCATATAAAGCGCCTGGTGTACTCAGTATTATTCCGCATTTAGAACACAATCAGGGCGCATACTTTCCACATGGAGGAATGCATGCTATTACACAATCGTTGGTGCAATTGGCCAAAGATTTGGGAGTTACATTTCACACCAATCAACGGGTTCAATCTATTGAGGTAGAAAACGGAGTTGCCAAAGGTGTTATAGTAAACGACAGGTTGATGTTGGCAGATATTGTATTTAGCAACATGGATGTGGTACCAACCTATCGCAGATTATTAACGAATGAACCAGCTCCAGAAAAAACACTCAAGCAAGAGCGCAGCAGTTCGGCACTCATTTTTTATTGGGGAATGAAAGGCATTTATCCTGAATTGGATGTACATAATATTTTGTTCAGTGACAATTACCAAGGTGAGTTTAAAGCATTGTTTGATGATTTTAAGTTAGTAGAAGACCCAACCGTTTACATTCATGTATCTAGCAAAGTAGCCAAAGAAGATGCTCCTGCTGATTGCGAGAATTGGTTTGTAATGATCAATGTTCCGGGGAGAGATACAATGAATTGGGATGAACTAATTCCTGTAGCTAGAGAACGAATCATAGCCAAGATTGAGCGCATTCTTCAGCAAAAAATTGGAGAGCGTATTCAAAACGAATCAGTTCTTCATCCCGGGTTAATAGAACAACGCACAAGCAGTTATCAAGGCGCACTTTACGGATCTAGCAGTAATAATGCGTTTAGTGCATTTTGGCGACACCCTAACTTTTCTCAACGCATTAAAGGTCTTTACTTTTGTGGGGGAAGCGTTCACCCAGGTGGAGGAATTCCGTTATGTTTATTATCAGCAAAAATTGCCACTGAATTAGTTCGAGTTCCAGCATGAAAATCTTTGAAAAATCACATTACGCATTAGCAGTTGTTTTCATTTTACATGCCGTTGGAGTAGTAGGTTTTAACTCAGAATGGAAAGGCTATTTCCAGATGCTAACGCCTCTTAATTTGCTCTTTTCCGTTATCGTTCTTTTGTTGTTTCAAGAAGGAAAGAATATGCTGTTTTGGATCACAGCAGTTGGAATTTACATAGCAGGATTTGGGGTTGAATGGTTGGGTGTTAAAACAGGAAAAGTTTTCGGTGTGTATGAGTACGGAGCCACGTTGGGATTAAAACTTGACGACATACCACTTATGATTGGTGTTAATTGGCTTATTCTGGCGTTGGCAAGTGCAGGTGTAACCAGTAGGATGCCTTTGCCGTGGTTTATGAAGGCAATTGTAGCTGCAGCATTAATGGTATTCTTAGATTTTCTGATTGAACCAGTAGCCATGGCATTTGATATGTGGAGTTGGGATGGAATGACTATTCCAGTTCAGAATTACGTGGCATGGTATGTAATTGCGCTTATTATGCTCTTAGTGTATTTCTATTTGCCGTTTGGTAAATCGAACAAAGTAGCCGCTGGATTGTATTTAATTCTGTTCGGATTTTTTACACTCCTTAACTTTACGTTGTGATGCACATTCTCCTACATAGCGCCATCATCGTTAGCACATTTCTCTTTATGGAGTTTATGGCTTGGTTCATGCATAAATATGTGATGCATGGCGTTGGCTGGTATTTCCATAAAGACCATCATCAGAAAGAACCAGGCTTCTTTGAGAAAAACGATGTCTTCTTTCTCATTTTCGCTATACCAAGTTGGTTGTTTATCATGCTAGGTATGATGGCAGGAAATTGGTGGTTGCCAGATATTGGTTTCGGTATTGCAGTATATGGCTTTTGTTATTTCTTGGTGCATGATGTGTTTATTCATCAACGCTTCAAGTGGTTTCATGGCGCCAATAGCCCATATTGGAAAGCGATTAGAAAAGCGCATAACGTGCATCACAAGTATAAAGACAAAGAAGAAGGAGAATGCTTTGGAATGTTGGTTGTTCCATTTAAGTATTACAAAGAGGCCTTTCATGCTAAAAGAAAATCGGTTAAATCAGCATAGATGCTTGAAAGCCCTTGGTTATACTTGGCATTAAACGCCTTTACAATTTCGGTTCCACTCATTCGTAGTTTCGATTCGCGAGTTCGTTTTTACACCAGATTCAAAGCACTTTTTCTTTCTATAGCACTAGTAGGAGCTTTCTTCATTATTTGGGATGTGCTGTTCACCATCAATGGAGTGTGGGGCTTCAACTCAAGCTATTTATGTGGAATAAACATTTTGCATCTCCCGCTAGGTGAGTGGTTATTCTTCGTTACCGTTCCTTATGCATGCATATTCATTTACGATGTGCTCAATTACTTTTGGCCAAAGGCCGAATATTTCGAAAAACACGAGCGTAACATATCCGTTACACTAGTTTTCTTTTCATTGGCAATGGTGGCCGCTCGTTATGATAAGCTATATACTGTTACTACATTCACATTTTTAGGACTGTTTTTGGCCTATGTACATTACCAATTAAAGCCTGCATGGTTGCCTAAGTTCTACCGAGCATATTTAGTTGGACTCATAGGTTTCTTTATGGTAAATGGGGTATTAACAGGAACAGGAATAAAAGAACAAGTAGTTTGGTATAACGAGAATCAGTTTACCACTGTTCGTATTGGAACCATTCCAATTGAAGACATGTTTTATGGCTTGCTTTTAATCTTGATGAATATAACACTCTACGAGTATTTCATTGATCGTTTCAACCTTCCACGTAGTAGCAAATAGAATATTTTGGTGACTGAGTTCGACTTATCTTGTCACCATGTTCGAAGCAATTGGTACACTTTTAATTGGTGAATATCATTTTAGTGACAAGCAGTTCATGCCTTTTGTGTTTGGTATGTTTTTGCTAATTGCAGCGTTGTTTCTAACTAAAAAGAATGAGAAGCTAAGTCTTTTCTTGTTGGTTCTTGGAGGGGGTGCGATGGCGCTATTTTCAGCACTATTAGACCCTTTTTTGGTATTATGGGATGAGCAATATCATGCTTTAGTAGCTAAGAATTTGGCTGAACATCCACTAAAACCCACACTCTACGAAAGTCCTATTATGTATTATGGGGTAGAAGACTGGACAGGTAATCATGTTTGGTTACATAAACAGCCTTTTTTCTTATGGATGATGGCGTTGTCCATCAAGGTGTTTGGCGCTACTACTTGGGCTGCTCGTTTGCCAAGCGTACTTTTCTTTTCTGCACTGATTTTTATGTCTTATCAAATAGGGCGTATCATCACCAATAAGCAAATTGCAATTTGGAGTGCAGTGATTTTGGCCTGTTGTTATTTTCCGTTGTCATTGGTTGCTGGAAGGAATGCTACTGATCATAACGATATAGCTTTTTTGTTTTTAGTTACTGGATCTTTTTGGGCTTGGTTAGAATACAAGAGTGGCCGCAAGCAACAATGGTATTGGTTGATATCTGTATTTGTTGGTTTAGCAGTACTTACAAAATGGCTTACAGGTGGTTTGGTTTACATCGCTTGGTTCAGCACATTGCTATTTACGCAGGCTAGCTTTTCAGAAAAGAGAAATGAATTTATTCAGCTTGTAAAATCTGGATTGGTTAGTATTTTAATTTTTCTTCCCTGGCAGATCTATTGTTTAGTAGTATTTCCCGAAGAGTTTAAACAAGAAATGTTGCTCAATAGTGCCCACTTTACTGCAGCGGTTGAAGGGCATGCTCATCATGTATGGTATCACTTTGTAGAGGGAAGAATGCTAATTTATGGCTCTGGAGACATTGTTCCGGTATTGTTGGTTGCTGGTTTAATAGCCTTGTTTTTTGCAATGAAATCGAGAATACATCGGGTATTTGTGACAACAATTGTATGCTTCACCTATGTTTTTTTCACTCTGGCAGCTACAAAAATGCCGGCCTTCACCATTATTGTTATGCCATTTATGATCATGGGAATCGCTTCCTTGGTTTATTACTTGGCTATGGGAGTAGGAAAACTTCCATGGCTCAGTCCATGGAGATTTGAAATTACTTCTGTTGTCGTAGTTGCTTTTGCTATAGGGTTTGCTGATTTATCGAAAACTCAAACCTATCATACAAATTGGAAACCTCATGACAATCACGACAGAGCTAAAGAGCTAGCCGATTTAGCTTGGTTCGAAAAAGTGAATGCTCAGTTCAATGGTGATAGTGTATTGTTTTTTAATGTGAATCATACTGTAAATAGCCACATCGCAATGATGTATTATACCTCTGTAACTGCCTATCCATACTGTCCTTCACGTGCAGAAATAGATTCGTTGTACGAATTGGGGTATCACGTAAATATTGTGGAAGATGAAGGGTGTAATCCCAATGATTTAGGTAGAGCAGCAAATTGGATGCCAGCACCTAGGTAATCTGGTTTCTCAACTAATCTAAGTGAGGGTTGTTCATTAACTATGGCAGCTAAAACTCTCCGACTCATTCTAGGTGACCAACTAAACAGCAAGCATTCTTGGTTCCAAAAGCAACAAGAGCACATAACTTACCTAATGGCCGAAGTGCACGAAGAAACCACATATGCCAAGCATCATATTCAAAAAGTAACGGGGTTCTTTTTAGCCATGCGCACCTTTGCCAAGCAAATCAAACAAGATGGAAACAAGGTGCTCTACTTCAAACTAGATCATCCAGAAAATGAACCGAATTTTCCAATCTTAATAGAGAAATTAGTTGCTGAACATCATTTTGAACAATTTGAGTATCAGTTACCAGATGAGTATCGTTTAGATCAAGCTTTTTCAAGTTTGAAAGACACTTTACCCATTCCTGTTGTTGCGGTAGATACGGAACACTTCTTAACCGATAGGGTATTCTTAGCTGAATTTTTTGAGGGTAAGAAACAGTTATTAATGGAGAGCTTTTACCGTGAAATGAGAAAGCGTCACGGAATTCTAATGGAAGGTAGTCAACCTGTTTCTGGTAGATGGAATTTCGATGTGGAGAATAGGAAGAAGATGCCTAAAAGTGTAGCCATTCCAACTCCGTTTACCTATCAGCATGATGTAAGCGATATTGTTGAGATGATACAATCTCAATCCATCGAAACTATTGGAAATATAGATCCACAATCTTTCTTGTGGCCAAAGAACAGAGCAGAGAGTTTAGAACTGTTAGAATTTTTTGTAGACCAGTGCTTACCTGAGTTTGGCAACTATCAAGATGCAATGACAACCAAGGGTTGGAGTTTATTCCATTCGAGAATTTCTTTCAGTTTAAACACCAAAATGATAGCTCCACTAGAAGTGGTTCAAAGAGCTATAAGAGCTTTCGAAGAAAGTAATCGAATTTCTTTGTCTCAAATAGAAGGGTTTGTTCGACAAATCATTGGTTGGCGAGAGTACATGCGTGGTATTTATTGGATGCACATGCCATCGTACAGAACATTGAACTTCTTTGAACATAGTAGAAAACTACCAGGCTGGTTCTGGACCGGAGAAACCAACATGGCCTGTTTAAAGCATGCCATTACACAGTCGTTAAATTATGGATATGCACACCACATTCAACGACTGATGGTAACCGGAAACTTTGCTCTCTTAGCAGGAATTGACCCAGATGAGGTAGATGCATGGTATTTGGGTATCTATATGGATGCGCTAGAATGGGTAGAGATTACGAATACACGTGGTATGAGTCAGTTTGCAGATGGAGGTATTGTGGGTACTAAACCTTATGTCTCTAGCGCATCATATATGCATAAAATGGGACATTACTGCACCGGGTGTTCATACGATCACAAGTTGAAAACGGGAGATGGTTCTTGTCCATTCAATAGCCTGTATTGGCACTTTTACGATCGGCACAGCAATAAGCTTCAGAAAAACCCTCGTATAGGAATGATGTATCGTACTTGGCAAAAAATGGCACCTGAAAAACGAGCAGCTTATTTAGAACAAGCCGAACGATACTTAAATCGAATAGAAACGTTGTAGCTTATAACAGCTTCTCTAAATTCTGATTCAATCGGTTCATAATTAACTTCGATACACGCTTATTGATTTCATACTCATGTTTTTGATAATACTGAAACTCGCGTAGCGTAAATAAAGAAGTAATAGTGTGTACCAAAGACTTGCGCAATGGCAAATCTTGCGAAAGCAATAGTTTAACAACTCGCTTTTGTTCTTTCTGGTTCCAAGCATGAAAAGCTTTGTATTGTTCTTGCAGTGCATTCTTAACCTGAGAGTAGATTAAGCTACTTTGAAACTGAAGGATAGGAGAAACAGTGTGCTGCTCAAATACGTCCATATTA
Source organism: Flavobacteriales bacterium UBA6049 (assembly GCA_002429085.1). Classification (GTDB taxonomy): domain Bacteria; phylum Bacteroidota; class Bacteroidia; order Flavobacteriales_G; family Salibacteraceae; genus UBA6049. The sequence continues at coordinate 36,807 of DIYR01000044.1, read as the reverse complement.
TTCAAGTGGTCTTCTGAGACCTCCCTAGCTTGAATTAGTTTAGAATCTCTTGACTGTTCCATGATAGTAGAACAGTTGATTAGGCGGAAGGTTTGGCAATTAATAAGAAGCACGCAATCAATATTCAATCTACTTTAGTAGAATCAAAGAGAGCCATGATGAACGATTCGATAGACATATCTCTTATGCTTAAAAGCTTTAATCAGCATAAAACACTTACTACTCCAGAGGAAGAAGCAATACGAGATAGCATGGAGATTGAAGTTCATGAAAAAGGAGCGACCCTAATCAAAGAAGGTCAAGTACATGCCAATAGCTACTTTGTGCTAAAAGGATGTATTAGAGAGTTCTCTTTGGTAAATGGTGAGGAATATACCGCGCATTTTTACACCGAAGGAGAATGGATAATCGTAGAATCAACATCAGCTGTTTATTCGCTTGTATGCCTAGAAGAATGCACACTTGTAAAAGGAAACGAAGCAAAAGCACAAGCGCTTTTCGGAGCATTTCCAGAGCTTGAAGTGATATCCAGAAAATTAGTTGAATCATCGTTGGTTGAATCTCAAAAAAGCCAATTAGAATTTCGCAGTCTTTCACCTGAAGATCGGTACTTGAAAATGATGGAAACAAGGGCATCGTTGTTTCAAAGAGTTCCGTTATACCTTATTGCAGATTACCTAGGCATTAAGCCAGAGTCGCTCAGTAGAATTCGTAAGCGATTGGCTAAATCTTAATTTCTGTTTGTCTTCCACCGCAGCGCATAGAAAACAATGAACACCGTAGCACTTACTTCTATAGCCGTAAAAAACGCATAATATGCGGTAGGCTTGCCTGCAAACAGGGTAGCAGTTTGTGCAATAGACATAACCGATCCACAAACAACTTGTGTCCATTTTAAAGCCTTGTCTTTTAAAGCAAATGGAAGAAAAACATTGGCAATCGGAATCTGCATAAAAAGCCCAGCGATTACTAAAAAGAAAGGAGTGAAAACAAAGTCATCTACTTGACCTGTATGGTATTGCAAGTGCATGTTCGCATCCATAAACCCCATCAAATCGCAATACAAATAGTTTAGAGAAGTATAAGTCCACAGTCCAGCAAATAAGAGCCTTTTCTTATAATCAAAAGTTGCCTGTAACGTATTCATAGTTTACCAGTTTTAATTCAACACCATGGTTGATGATTATACCAGCAAACCTATGACCGTTAAAAATCAAGTTCCTTGATCTAGGTTAAGAAAAGAATAGAAACAAAAAAAGGCACATCTCTGCGCCTTTTTCATCATTATTATGTTTTTCAGTTTAAGCCTCCAACTGCTTCAATACAGAGGTTAAGCTTACTTTTTCTTGTAATAAACTGTGCAGCGTATCAATAGCAACACGTTCTTGTTCCATGCTATCGCGATGACGAATAGTAACCGTGTTGTCTTCTAATGTTTGATGATCTACTGTAATACAGAATGGAGTTCCAATAGCATCTTGTCTGCGGTAACGCTTACCAATAGAATCCTTTTCATCGTATTGTAAATCGTAATCGAATTTCAACCCATTAATGATCTCGCGAGCCTTATCTGGTAAGCCATCTTTCTTCGTTAGTGGAAGAACAGCTGCCTTAATTGGAGCTAAGAATGCAGGAATGCGTAACACTACACGTTGAGAGTTGTCTTCCAGTGTTTCTTCATCATACGCCTCGCTCATCACAGCCAAGAACATGCGGTCTAAACCAATAGAAGTCTCAACTACATAAGGAACGTAGCTTTCGTTTGTTTCAGGATCGAAGTATTGTAACTTTTTACCACTCAACTCTTCGTGAGCTGATAAATCAAAGTCAGTACGAGAGTGAATACCTTCAAGCTCTTTAAAGCCCATCGGAAAGTCAAACTCAATATCTGCTGCTGCATTCGCGTAGTGAGCTAGCTTGATATGATCATGGAAACGATACTTATCATCACTAAAGCCTAACGCCTTGTGCCACGCAATGCGCTTAGATTTCCAGTTTTCGTACCATTCTAGTTCTGTACCTGGCTTCACAAAGAATTGCATCTCCATTTGTTCAAACTCGCGCATACGGAAAATGAACTGGCGTGCAATAATCTCGTTACGGAATGCTTTACCAATTTGGGCAATACCAAAAGGCAATTTCATTCTACCCGTTTTTTGAACGTTTAGGTAGTTAACGAAAATACCTTGAGCCGTTTCAGGACGTAAGTAAATCTTACTTGAATCATCAGCAACTGAACCTAGCTCTGTGCTAAACATTAAGTTAAACTGACGCACATCTGTCCAGTTTTTGCTACCAGAAATAGGACATACGATACCCAGTTCTTCAATCAATTGCTTAAGGGCAACCAAGTCACTGTTTTCAAGGTAAGTACGCATACGATCTTCAATCATTTTGATTTGCTCGTTGTACTTAACTACACGCGGATTGGTTTGAATAAACATTGCTTCTTCAAAAGAACCACCAAATCGCTTAGCAGCTTTGGTAACCTCTTTCTTAATTTTTTGGCGAATCTTTTCCATGTGCTCTTCTAAAAGCACATCTGCACGGTAGCGTTTTTTGCTGTCTTTGTTGTCAATCAACGGATCATTAAATGCATCAACATGTCCACTTGCTTTCCATGTTTTTGGGTGCATAAAGATGGCAGCATCAATACCAACAATGTTCTCATTCATTTGAACCATGGCCTTCCACCAATAGCTCTTGATATTGTTTTTTAATGATGCACCTAGCTGTCCATAATCGTATGTGGCACTTAGTCCATCATAGATTTCAGAAGAAGGGAATACAAAGCCATATTCTTTGGCGTGAGAAACTATTTTTTTCAGCTTGTCATCAGAAGCTTGTGCCATGTTCTTGCAGTTTTTTCAATCCAACTGCAAGTTTAGCACTCTTCAGATTAACCGTGCGTATGCAATGACTGAAAACTAAACTTTAACTAGAGTAGAGGTTTCACTTTCGTATGTAGACGAAGTGTGGTACTCTGCTGATTGAGTTTGCTTGTGTTTTTGTTGGTTGATTGCGGTAAGTAAGGTTAAAATCAGGGTTAATGGAATAATATGTTTGGTATATATGGCGAATAATTGTTCCGTATTCATAGTGTTTTAGGCTCTGCCTAAATTTTACGTGAAAAAAAGTTGAAGGGTTGGGTTGGGGTAATTTCTTGATCACCGCTGAAAAGGTAAATAAGCAAAGTAGCTTAACCATCAATTAGAAAAGGATTAGTTTAATTTAATTGCTGGTTGTTTGGTTTAGTGCGTGTGAATCAAAACTATTGTTGGGTAAATATTGCTTGAAGTTAGTTTATGTTTTGACTCTGTTAAGGGTGTGCAGAATGTTTTCTGAGTAGCTACTATCAGCGCAAATAATAGTTTGTGACTTGTTTCTTGAAAGTAATTATCTTCATCATACTTTAATCACAAAGAACCATGGAATACCCAGCCAGTACTTATAAAGATCCTTTTGCAATAACACCTGCCTATTTAATTCAACGAAAAATAGAATTAGCGAATATTCAACCAAATCAGTTGGTAGGAGATCTAGGGTGCGGAGATGCAACGGTACTCATAGAAGCTGTAACTAAAACAGGCTGTAAGGGGCTTGGCATAGAAAGTGACCTGGGGGTAATAGAGTTAGCTCGTCAAAAAGTGAAAGAAGCAGGCCTAGAAGACCGTATCCAGCTGGTTCAGGAAGATATGTTCAAAACGGATTTGAGTCAAATTGATGTGTTGATCCTCTATTTTTCTCGCTTTGTATTAGGTCAACTTTCATTGCATTTAGAACAAAACTTGAAATCGGGATGCAAAGTCATTACCCATGATTTTGATATTCCTGCATGGAATCATGTGCATTTTGAAAATGTTCCTTACGTATCAGGGTTGGAACAAGAGGTTTACGTTTACGAAGTGTCTTAAGCAATCAATAAGCAACGTATTTTTGTAGCATGATAGAGCTGCGGGATACGCTAATTTCAGAAGATGTGTTGGAGAAGCAGTTTGTATGCAATTTATCTGCATGCAAAGGAGCTTGTTGTGTTGAAGGCGATGCAGGTGCACCGCTGTTAGAAGAAGAACTACTCATGTTAGAAAAAGCATACGAGGTTGTAAAACCATATATGCGTCCAGAGGGAATTCAGGCAGTAGAAGAACAAGGGCTGTATATAAACGATGATTGGGATCAAGAGAAAGTAACCCCATTGGTTAACAATACAGAATGTGTGTTCGTGGCATTCGAAGAAGATGGAAGTGCTAAGTGCACCATAGAGCAAGCCTATCGTGATGGAAAAACAGATTTCTACAAACCCATTAGTTGTCATTTATACCCTATTCGCGTAAAGCAATACAGTCAATTCAAAGCTTTGAATTATCACAAGTGGGATATTTGCTCAGCCGCATGTTCGTTAGGCGAGCAACTGCAAGTCAAAGTCTACCAATTTTTAAAAGATCCTCTGGTCAGAGCATTTGGAGAAGAATGGTATGGCGAATTAGAAGAAGTTGACAAGGCTTGGGAAGCTCACAAAAATCAAAATTCATAGTACAAGGTTTTCAACAAGTAAAATCAATGGGGCTGTAAGTCTTTTACAGCTTGACTTTTGACTTTAGTTGAAGTCAATTTTTACACATGTTGGTTCATGTGGTCAATGTTCAAAACTCCCAAGATTTGTGAATTAAAACAGATTGACCTCACCAGACATTTTAACAACTTTTGTGAAAGACAAAAGGGGAAATTGCAATTCACGTAACTCTCCTATTGCCAGTCTCCTAAGAAGAAATTTAGTTTTAAAACATTGAAAATAAAAGCATTACACTGTGTTTTGTGTGGTGCGTTGGCTGCATGGCCGGAGTAACTTTTGATAAAATTCAAGACGCTATGGAAGGGAAAACTGCTGATTCAAAACTAACTACCAATGGAGGTTCTGCTGCGGCAGAATTGGATGAGCCAATCTTACAAGAGAACAAAAACAGATTCGTATTATTTCCAATCCAACATGATGACATTTGGCAGTTCTACAAGAAGGCCGAAGCAAGCTTTTGGACAGCAGAAGAAATTGACCTTTCTCCAGATTTAATTGACTGGGAAAACAAAATGAACGATGATGAGAAATACTTCATCAAACACGTTTTGGCATTCTTTGCGGCAAGCGATGGTATTGTAAACGAAAACTTGGCAGAAAACTTCTTGAGTGAGGTTCAATACACAGAGGCCAAATTCTTCTATGGTTTTCAAGTAGCTATCGAAAACATTCACAGCGAAACGTATTCGTTGCTGATTGATACATACATCAAAGATGGTGCTGAAAAAGATAGATTGTTCAACGCTCTCGAAACACTCGATTGTGTCAATAAAAAAGCTGAATGGGCATTACGTTGGATCGAGAAAGGAACGTTTGCAGAGCGTTTAGTGGCATTTGCTGCCGTAGAGGGTATCTTCTTCTCAGGTTCTTTCTGTTCAATTTTCTGGTTAAAGAAACGTGGTTTAATGCCAGGGTTAACGTTTAGTAACGAGTTGATTTCTCGTGACGAAGGGTTACACTGCGACTTTGCCTGCTTATTATACACTAAGCACTTAAAACATCAATTGCCAAAAGAGCAAGTGCGTCAGATTATTGAAGATGCAGTGGCTATTGAAAAAGAGTTTATTCTAGATGCGCTTCCAGTTCGTTTAATTGGTATGAACAGCGAGTTGATGAGCCAATACATTGAGTTTGTTGCAGATCGTTTGTTGGTAGAGCTAGGCTGCGAGAAAATCTACAATGCATCTAATCCATTCGATTTTATGGAAATGATTTCGTTACAAGGAAAAACCAACTTCTTCGAGAAAAGAGTGGGTGAATACCAAAAAGCAGGTGTGCTTGGCGGTGGTGGAAACGATAGCAAAGGATTCACCATTGACGCAGACTTTTAATAATCAGAATCAAATCAAGCACTCGTTGCTCCTAAATAAAGTAGTTCCATGTTTGTATTAAAAAGAGACGGCCGTCAAGAGTCCGTTAAATTCGATAAAATTCAAGCTCGTATTAAAAAGCTGTGCTGGGAGTTAGACTCAGATGTAGATCCTGTACTAATCAGTATGCGTGTGATCGAAGGGCTTTACGATGGAGTTACCACTACTGAGTTAGATAACCTTGCCGCTGAGGTTGCCGCTTCATTAACTACCAAACATCCAGATTATGCTATTCTAGCAGCTCGTATAGCAGTATCGAACTTGCATAAGAATACCAAAAAGTCTTTCAGTGAAGTAATGGAAGACTTATATAAGCACATCGATCCAAAAACCGATGAAGAAGCACCCATGCTGGCCGATGATGTATACCAAATCATCATGGATAACAAAGAGGTGTTAGATTCTAGCATCATTTACGATCGTGATTTTGAGTACGACTATTTCGGTTTTAAAACATTAGAAAGAGCGTACCTATTGAAAATCAATGGCCAAATTGCTGAGCGCCCTCAGCATATGTTGATGCGTGTTTCAGTAGGAATCCATAAAAACGATATCGATTCAGCTATCAAAACGTATGAGCTGATGAGCGAACGTTGGTTCACGCATGCTACTCCAACATTGTTTAATGCAGGAACACCAAAGCCTCAAATGAGCTCTTGTTTCTTGTTAACAATGAAAGATGATAGCATCGATGGAATCTATGATACCCTAAAACAAACCGCTAAGATTTCTCAGAGCGCTGGTGGCATTGGATTAGCTATCCATAATGTGCGTGCTACAGGATCTTATATTAAAGGAACGAATGGTACATCAAACGGTATTGTGCCAATGTTACGTGTATACAATGATACCGCGCGTTACGTAGATCAAGGTGGAGGAAAGCGTAAAGGTTCTTTTGCCATTTACTTAGAGCCTTGGCATTCTGATATACATGATTTCTTAGATCTAAAGAAAAACCACGGTAAAGAAGAGCAGCGTGCGCGTGATTTGTTCTACGCTATGTGGATTCCAGATTTATTCATGGAGCGTGTTCAGTCTAATGGTGAGTGGACATTGATGGATCCAAATGAGTGTCCAGGTTTAAGTGATGTTTGGGGAGATGACTTTAATGCGTTGTATACGAAATACGAAACAGAAGGTCGTGGCAGAAAGACCATCAAAGCGCAAGAGTTGTGGTTCAAAATACTAGAGTCGCAAATTGAAACAGGTACTCCTTACATGTTGTATAAAGACAATGCAAACCGTAAGAGTAACCAGCAAAACTTAGGCACAATCAAGTCTAGTAACTTGTGTACAGAAATCATAGAGTATACTTCAGAAGATGAGGTAGCGGTATGTAACTTGGCGTCAATTGCTCTACCTAAGTTTATTGAAGATGGTAAATTCAATCATGATCGTTTGTTCGAGGTAACTTATGAGATTACTAAGAATTTGAATAAGATCATAGATGGAAACTACTATCCAGTAAAAGAAGCGCGTAACTCAAATATGCGCCATCGTCCAATTGGAATAGGTGTGCAAGGTTTGGCAGATGCATTCATTATGTTACGCCATCCGTTTGATAGTGAGCCTGCACGTCAATTGAACTCAGAGATTTTTGAAACGATCTATTATGCATCGATGACGGCATCTAAAGATCTAGCAAAAGAATTCGGAACATACGAAACGTATGAGGGTTCTCCTGTTTCAAAAGGAATTTTCCAACACGATATGTGGGATGTAACTCCATCTAACCGTTGGGAATGGGATGTATTGAAAGATGAAGTTAAAGAACATGGTGTGCGTAACTCATTGTTGTTAGCCCCTATGCCAACGGCTTCTACCTCTCAGATTTTGGGTAACAACGAGTGTTTTGAGCCATATACATCAAACATCTACACACGCAGAACATTGAGTGGCGAGTTTATTGTTGTAAACAAGCACTTGTTGCGTGATTTAGTGAAGCTTGGGTTGTGGGATGAAGGAATGAAGAACAAGTTGATTGCTCATAATGGTTCAGTTCAATCTATACCAGAGATTCCAGATAACCTAAAAGAGCTGTATAAGACCGCATGGGAAATCAGCCAAAAATCGATCATAGAAATGGCTGCAGATCGTGGCGCTTACATCTGTCAGTCTCAAAGTATGAATGTGTTTATGGAAGGTGCCAACTTTGCTAAGTTGACTAGTATGCACTTCTATGGATGGAAAAAGGGATTGAAAACCGGTATGTACTATTTGAGAACAAAGGCCGCTACGGATGCAATTAAGTTTACCGTAGACAAATCTCAACTAGAGCAACCAAAAGCAGAGTCGGCTGAGCAAGCAGCTCCTCAAACAGAAGAGCAAGCTTCTAAAGAGAGCTAAACAACGCTGTCAAAATACAGAAAAGCCCTGTGGATGTATCAGAATTCACAGGGCTTTTGCATTTTTGCAACTTAGAAAATTAGCCCTCTTGTTTAGAGTATTTCTAAATAAAGTCGCATGACAATTCTCTGACACTATCTAGTTGCTGACGCAAGACATTTGTAAGAGTAAAGTAAGAGGAGATTTGAATCATTTTAAAGCCATAGCATTCACACATGCAACCGTTGGGTTAGATAAGGTGGCGAAGTTGTACATTCCAGAAGATGCCTACAATAGCCGTCTAGGAAAGCTCAAAGAGAATCTTCAGATAGACGAACTCATGTTCGTAGCTACTTGTAACAGAGTAGAATACTACTTTACTTCTAATGCTTCTATGAACAACAAATTCATTCGTCAGTTCTTTGAAGAATTGTATCCGGAATGGGGAGAGAGTGATGTTCATTGGGCAATTGAATCAACAGAAATGATGGATGGTTTAGATGCTGTTCGTCATATGTTTCATGTAGCCTCATCGTTAGATTCAATGGTGGTGGGTGAAAGAGAGATCTTAACCCAGATGCGTAAATCGTTCGATATTGCTGATAAACTCGGATTTACGGGTGATTTTATACGTATTGCAATGCGTAAAACCATTGAAAATGCAAAACAGGTATTCACAGAAACCAATATTGCCAACCGTCCAGTAAGTGTGGTGAACTTGGCAAATAGAGAGTTGCGTAACAGTTTGTTGCCGCTTTATGCTCAAATCATTGTAGTTGGGGCTGGGGTTACAAATCAAGCCATGCTCCGTAAGTTGAAAAAGCAAGGGTATCATAATTTCAAAATTTACAATAGAACGTTAGCTAAAGCTCAGGCTTTGGTAGATGAGGTTGGTGGCGAAGCGTTTCCGTTAAACGAACTAGAAAACCACAACACAGGTTTTGATGCACTAATTACATGTACTGGTGCACCTGGTTCTGTTATCTCATCTGAACTATATGGTAAGTTGCTTAAGGGTGATACTACGCGCAAAATGGTGATTGACTTAGCAGTTCCAAATGATTTAGATACTGAAGCTTTGGCACTGCACAACATAGAGTATGTTGAAGTGAAGGGCTTGAAGAAAATTGCAGAGGCAAATTTAGAAGCTCGTAAAGGTGAAATGGTTCATTGCGAATCTATCATTGATGCGAATCTAGAAGCTTTTGAAACTGTATATCAAGAACGTCAGGTAGAGTTAGCAATGCGTGAAGTACCTTCTAAAGTGAAGGAAATAAAAACTCGTGCATACGAGCAAGTCTTTGCCAAAGACATTGAACAACTAGATGAATCATCTAAACAATTGTTAGATGAGATTGTGACATACATGGAGAAAAAGTACATTTCTGTTCCAATGAAAATGGCACGCGAAATCTTAGTTGAGAACGCTAGAAAATCAAAAAACGTTGAGTAATAGAACGATTGTCATTGGCTCCAGAGGTTCAGACCTTGCGCTATGGCAAGCACACTTTGTGCAAGATCAGTTAACTGCCCTTGGGTACGATGTACGTATTGAAATCATCAAAACACAGGGCGATAAAATTCAGCATCTGAGTTTTGATAAGATGGAGGGAAAAGGCTTCTTTACCAAAGAGATTGAAGCTGCTTTACTTGAAAAACACATCGATTTAGCTATTCACTCGCACAAAGATCTAGAAACAACTAGTCCAGATGGGTTAAAAGTAGCAGCCGTTTCTTATCGTGAAGATCCGAGTGAGTTGTTACTGGTAAACCCAGATGCAGTTGATGCGAACCAGATCTTTGAGTTTAAGAAGAATGCTGTTGTAGGTACTTCTTCCGCACGAAGAAAAGTTCAATTGCTTCATAAGCGTTCGGATATCGAATTGAAAGATATCAGAGGAAACGTGCCTACGCGTATTCAAAAGTTACGTGATGGTCAGTTTGATGCCATTATGTTGGCATATGCTGGTGTAAAACGTTTAGAAATCGACTTGAGTGATTTTCATTCGGTAAAGCTCAATCCAAACGAATTTATTCCAGCTCCAGCTCAGGGTGTGCTAGCATTACAAATTCGCGAAGAGGATACAGAATTAGCAGCTGTTCTTGACCAGTTAAACCATCCTGAAGTTGCTGAAACTACACATATAGAAAGAGAAATTCTAAGACAGTTTAATGGTGGTTGTCAGTTGCCTTTGGGCAGTTATGTGGTAAAAGAAAACAATGAGTTTATTGTAAAAGCTGCGATGGCAGAGTCTTGGGATGGTCCAATGGCACTTCATGAGTTACGAGGTAGCAATGCTAATCAGCTAGCCACAGATATGGTGAGCGAGCTAAAAAAAAAGCATGCAACAAAGTCTTAATAACTCGAAGTTTTAGACAAAGTACTCACTTTATTGATGGTGTAAATGACGTAGCTTCTATAAGTTGCATTCCATTTATAGACATACAATTCGAAAAAATAGAAAACACTCCTTCGGAAGACTGGGTGTTTTTTTCTTCTCCAAACGCGGTAAAATCGGTCTTGACCCAGATAGAATTGCCAGAAAAAACAAAGGTTGCTGTTTTAGGAGAAGGAACTAGATTGGCGGCTGAAGCATTTAATTGTAAAGCTGATTTTATTGGTCAAGACGCTGATGTTACTGATGTTGCCAAAGCATTTAGACAGGAGATCGGGGGGGATACTGTTTGGCTACCAAAAAGTGATAAATCCTTGAATAGAGTCGAGCGTCAACTTCCATCAGAACAGGTTAGACCTCAAGTCACATATCGAAATACACCAATTAGTAAGAAACTTCACGTGATTCCTGAGGTGTTGGTATTTACAAGTCCTTCCAACGTAGAAGGTTTCTTGTTGGAAAATACAATTCGTGTAAATCAGTGCATTATTTCGATAGGGAATACTACCAAAGAATTCATTTTGGGGAGATTTCCAGAGATTGATGTACAAATGGCTCTTCGACCAACTTTAGAAGAACTAAGTCGTCTTGTGAGAGAATATTATAACAAATTGAGCTAGTGGTTTCGCTACATTTGCGATTCCCCCTAATTCAAAAAGCACATCATGATGAGAAAACTTTCATTGTTTCTATTCTTTTTATCGCTTTCCATGATGCTGGTAGCGCAAGAAAGTCAAAAAGAGCAAGAGCTTAAAGAGTTTCAAGAGAAGATAAACACCAAAGCACGCAAAAATGCTGAGCTAATTGAAGCATACAAAAAGCGATTTGGAGAAGAATCTATTATCCAAATTGATGACAATGGTAAAATCACCATGCTAGTAGGGTTTGAAGAGAATGGAAAACCAATATTCTTTGAAACTCATAATTCTGATGCAGCTGAATCGGTATCTACAGATCATGTTTATACTGGTGGAGGTTTTGGCTATTCGTTAGATGGTGGAGGAATCAATATAGGAGAATGGGATGGTGGTGCTGTGCGAGCTACTCACGTTGAACTAGTAAATAGAGTCACCCAAGTTGATAATCCAAGCTCAAACAGCGATCACGCGACACACGTTGCCGGAACCATGATTGCTACTGGTATAGATGCAAATGCGAAGGGAATGGCTAATCTAGCTACAATCTCGGCTCACGATTTCTTCAATGATGTTTCTGAAATGACGACATACTCGCAAGGTGCCAACGCTATCTTGTCGAATCATAGTTATGGTAGTATTACTGGTTGGCGCTATAATTCATCTATAGGATATTGGGAATGGTGGGGAGATTCTGCATTGAGTCAAACAGAAGATTATCGGTTTGGATTTTATAATTCAGTGACTCAAGACTGGGATAATCTAGCCAGGCTAGCCCCTAATTATTTGATGGTAAAATCCGCTGGAAATGATCGAAACGATAACATTACTTCATCTGCTCAAGACACGCACTTTGTATGGAGCGATGTGACGAATAATTGGGAGCTAAGTACTGTTATAAGAGCAGCAGATTGTTCTACTGGCTATGACTGTATTTCTTCTTATGGTACAGCTAAGAATATTCTTACCGTTGGAGCAGTAAGTGATATCTCAGGAGGATACTCACAGCCAAGCGATGTCAACATGAGCAGTTTTTCTGGTTGGGGACCAACGGATGATGGAAGAATTAAGCCTGATATAGTGGGTAATGGTGTTGGCCTGTATTCAACAGGATCTTCTAGTAATACAGATTATTACAATTCAAGTGGTACCTCTATGAGTGCGCCAAATGTTACTGGTTCGTTGGCGTTAATTCAAGAGCACTATAACGATAAGTATAGCTCATTTATGAGGTCTTCTACTCTAAAAGGATTAGTGCTTCATACAGCAGATGAGGCAGGTAATGCATCGGGTCCTGATTATGAGCATGGCTGGGGGATGTTAAATACATTGAAAGCTGTTCAGTTGTTAGATGATACGGCTGGGGCGATTGTGAAGTTGGATACGATTAATACAGGGGACTCCTTAACCTATACGTTTTATTACGATGGTATGACTCCTTTGAGAGCTACTATTTGTTGGACGGATCCTGCTGCTACTCCGAACCCTATTTCACTAAACCCTACAACAATCAAACTCGTGAATGACCTAGATTTAAGGGCTGCTCATGTAGTTTCTGGACAAATGAATATGCCTTATGTTTTGAACCCTGCTAACCCAAGTGCTGCAGCTACAACAGGCGACAATATTCGTGATAATGTTGAGCAAGTGTATGTCGCTACTCCAATTGCTGGAATGTATTCCTTTACAGTGAAACATAAAGGAACAATTACTGGAGGCCCTCAAGAAGTATCTGTTATCATTGAAGGGTTCACAGCTGTTCCTGCTGGTGTAGTTCCAGTAGCAGACTTCAGCGTTAGTGATACGCAAGTATGTGTTGGAGATCAAATCACGTTGACAGATATATCTACAAATAACCCTACAACATGGTCTTGGGAAATTACGAATGGAACAAATACAACGAATTTCACTACTCAGAATCCAGTATTTACAAATGGGCAGCCAGGCATTTATGATGTTACGTTAATAGCATCAAATGCTAATGGCAGTGATACAATTACGGAGATAGGGGCATTTGAGATAGATAGTATTCCGAATGTTGTGTTTGATATTTATAGCGATATCTGTTTAGATGCGGGTTCTATACCGTTGAACCCCTTTACGAATTATCCAGGCGGAACATATTCAGGAACTGGGGTAGTTGGAAACTTCTTTGTCCCTATTGTAGCAGGGGTGGGAAGTCATGTAATTACGTATACCTATACAACTCTCGGAGGTTGCTCTGTTACTACCACTGATACAACACTTGTAGAAGATAGTGTTAGTGTTTCACATGTGGCTATTCCTCCAATTTGTTTAGGGAGTGCACCACTAACGCTAATTGGAGGAACTCCTACGGGTGGAGTTTATTCTGGTAGTGGGGTTCTAAACGGTGTCTTCTTTTCTGACTCTGTTGGAGTTGGAAACCATTCTATATCCTATTCATTTACGAATGCTGGGGGATGTACTGATACCGTTCATATTCCTATAGTTGTTACAATTGGAACAACTCCGACTTTGTCGCCATTATCAGATGCTTGTTCAAATGAGCCAGCTTTTTCATTAACTGGAGGGTCTCCTTCTGGAGGTGTATATACAGGTGCGGGAGTAGATTCACTTACAGGGATATTTAATCCATCTTCTGTTGGAGCAGGAACTTACCTGATAACTTATACTTCAAACAGTGGAGGGTGTGTTGCAAGTGATACTGCTTCAATTACTGTGGTTGATCCTGTTTCGGTTACATTAAACCTTGGGTTTGGAGCTGTTTGTACGGGAGCATCTCCTATTACTCTTTCAGGTGGATCTCCATTAGGTGGTACATTCAGTGGTAACGGAGTAGCAAATGGAGTGTTTGATCCGAGCGTGTCTGGTATGGGAACCCATACGGTTTATTATAGTGTAGTAGATAGCAATGGTTGTAACGCGGTTGACTCGCAGCAAGTAGTTGTGTCAGGCTCTGTAAATGTGTCTATCACTGATTCTTCTGATATATGTTCAGATTTAGCAGCATTTACATTAACGAATGGAAGCCCACTTGGTGGAATGTATAGTGGGCCTGGAATAGTGAATAATACATTTACTCCAGGTAATGCAGGCGTAGGATCTCATGTGGTTTACTATACCTATGATACAAATGGTTGTACTGGTATGGATAGTGCCGTGTTTACGGTGGTACAAGCACCTGAAGTGATTTTTGATCAACTTTTACCAGTATGTATTGGAGTTGATTCTTTAGCCTTGACAGCCTCGCCAGTAGGTGGGATATTCAGCGGTACAGGAGTTTCTGGGAATTTCTTTTATCCAGATTCTGCTGGTTTAGGAGTGCATACCATAAGTTATATGGTTCAAGATGCCGTAGGATGCAATACTACAGAAGACCAAGATATTGAAGTCACTTCTGGAGTTACATCTTTAACAGGATTAGATTCAAGTTACTGCGAGAATGATGCGCCTGTCACATTAGTTGGTTCTCCAAATGGAGGAGTTTTACTTGGGAATGGCGTTGTAGGATCATCTTTTGATCCAAGTATTGCTGGTGCGGGATTGCATGTTATTAGCTACGCTACTTCTGGCGAGTGTGCGGATACAGCGAGTTTAAATGTAACTGTTGAAGTTGCTCCAGTTGCAGTTATGATTAGCGGTGCTCCAACAGCATTTCAAGGTGAAACGTTCACTTATAGTATTAGCAGTAGTAATGGAACTGCAGTAACATGGCAGGTAACAGGTGGTACAATTGTGAATACTCTAAATAACATTGTTACCGTAGAGTGGGGTACAGGTGCCGTAGGTCAATTGGTAGCAGTGCAAACAGTTGGCAATTGTTCGGCAAACTCAACTTTTGATGTGAATTTGTGGCCTGTTGGTATTGCTGATAACGTTGATAACAGCCAAGTTATGTTATACCCCAACCCGACCAGCTCTATCGCTATTCTTCAGGTGAGTGAGGAATTAGAGTATGTCAAGCTGGTAGATTTACGTGGAGCTGAGATAGAGAATGTTTTCTCTGTTGATGGAGGCAAAGCTGAAGGAGACATATCTACCATATCTAAAGGAACTTATATGGTACTATATAAGACACGCAGTGGTGATAAGGGCGTACTAAAGCTAATTAGACGATAGTTTTTTCTCAGATATGAAATTAGAAAGGGGGTGATCACGTCACCTCTTTCTTTTTGGCCTTTCTAGTTTTTTGGAATCTATTCTAGAATAGGGACTTCTGTTTTAATTTGGGAAAATGAGCGATTTTAGCTTTTGTGTAACTGTCTGATTAGTAGTGGTTATTGTTTTTATTGCTCTGTTGGTATAGTGCTGGTACTAAGATTGGCATCTTAAAACTTTAGTATCATGAAAGCTTTTTTAATTAGTCTCGCAGCAGTTCTTGTACAATCTATCACATTTGGTTTAGTTCCTAATGACGGATACTCAACAGAAGTATTGTTTGTTGAAGTTCAAACAATTGAATCGGATAATGAATGTGGTAATGTTAAAGTTACCATTAAGGCAGATGGTGAGGTAGTAGATCAATTCGAGACAAAGAAAAAAGGAAAGTTTCAATACTACTTTGATGCAAATACCTATTACGAGGTATTGTTTGAGAAGGAGGGCTATATTACTAAAAGAGTTAAGATCAACACCTATACGGGTAAGTTGAAGAATAGCATTCATGAATTCAACTTCTACGTTGAAATGGCTCAAGGCCCAGAAGAACAGAATGACGATATAGTGGACATTTATGTTCCTAAGAACGGAAAGAAATTTACTTACGCAAAATTGTAAGATGATATTGTAGTGGGGTGATTGGTTAGGTTAATCCTCAGTTCCAAGATTCGGAACTGAGGATTTTTTTTGGAGAAATGATGTGTCACTTCTTTTAAAATAGTTGCAACCAGTGTAGTGTTACTGTTTTATGAATTCCTTTATATAGCTATCGTTATCATGTTGAATTTTTACGAAATACACGCCTTTAGAGAGAAGACTTACGTCAATGGGAGTGGATGGGTGGTGTTGATTTCCTGATTTTACAATACGACCCGTTTGATCAAGAATAACGTAATCAAAAGCAATTGAGGACGTCATATGTATTGATATGTTGTCTGTTGTTGGGTTAGGGTAGAGAGAGATTTTATGTTGATCAATTGACTCTAAGCCAGTAGGATCGTTTCCTGGCTGAGAAATGATCATTGTTACATCTCCTACCTGAATGCTTCCAGTTCTACTTGTTGGACTGCTATTTTCTCCAACCGCAATATTGATTTCCCCATTTCCATTTCCACTTGAATTACACACTAACCAGTTGGCACCATCTATAACTTGAGCATTCCATTCGCACCCATTCAATGAGCTAACTGTAGAGATGTTTGTGTATGAATTGGCCGTGTGATCTGGACAGTCAAAAATTTCCGCTGAAAATGTATATACACACTCTAGTGGCTCTTGAATTACCTGCACATACGTGCCAGCAACATAAAGCTCGCCATATCTATCATAATTTGTTGTGTTTGCAGAGACATTAACCATAACAGAGCCGCTACTATTTCCGCTTGAGCTAGTAGTTAACCAAGAGTTTCCATTAATTACAGTGGCATCCCAATTACAACCATTAGATGTAGTAACATCCAATACATCAAGGTTAATTTGTTCTAGACCAGATACAGTTACCGTGTTTGTAGAAACACTATAACTACAAGCCTGCTGTGTAACAGTAAAGTCTACACCGCCAATATTAATAATTCCAGTTCTAGAATTTCCTGTTGTATTTGCTGTAGCATTGAAACTAAGAAGTCCGCTTCCTACCCCAGTTGAGTTTGTACTTAACCAATTAGTTCCTGTGGTAACAGCGGCAACCCAAGAACAATTTGATTGGGTGTTAATAGAGATAGCATTATTGAAGGTTCCTCCAGAAATTGGAACCGAATAACTAGATTGAGACAAGGTATAGGTACAACCAGCTACATAGGATAGAACAGAAACGTCATCCACTCGGAAAATAGTTGGTAAGCTACCGTCTGTTTCAAACGATAAAGACAAGTAAGGCGATTGACCAAAGAAACTCGAAGGAATGTTTACGTAATAAGAGCTATAAGTTTGACAATTGGTTAAGCTGGGATCAGCATCTAAGTTAGATAATGAGCCTAAAGTGTGCAGTACATTGCCTGTTACATCTTCTAAGGTTAGGGTCATTTCATCATATGCGGTCGTACCTGTTTCAGCTGTATTTATTGATGCTTTAAAGAAGACAGTAACCTGACTAGCATTAGATGGTATTTGGATTTGTTGCCTAAGATCTTCATCAATGTTGTTTACTCCGGTAAGTTCATTTTGATCTGCAGCCCAAACGTAATTTGCACTTCCATTTGCGCCAGAGCAGTTGGCGTTTCCTACCCACAAGTTACCATTAGCAGTTGTAGTTGTCCAGCCAGTTCCTAATGGAGAGCTTTCAAAATTTCCATTAGTGGTTAATTCGGTTTGAGAAAAGCCTATTGTTGTAATGCACAATAGATTAAGGGCGAGTAGATATTTTTTCATAGTCGAACCAAGTATTGATTATTTGTGGTCAAAGGTAGTGAAATAGCCTTTGTTGAATAAATAGGTATTAACATGTAGGTTATAAGTAGTTTCTATTTCGCTTTTTAAGCCATGCATTTACACCAATTGTAGTAAGAATGATGGTTGCGCCAACATAGAAACCGAGGCTCATCCTTTCTTCATCTCCAAAAAATAGCAATGCCAGAATGATAGAGTAAATAGGTTCCATATTAATACTTATGCTTACAGTGAAAGGAGAAACGTGTTTCATAACCTCTACGCTAACAACAAAAGCGAGAGAGGTACAGATTAATCCAAGAACAAGTAAATATCCGAAGTCCTCAAGTGAAGGGATTGTTGCCCAGACCTCAGATGATCCAGAGATCAAGAGATACAAAGAAATCCCTACAACTCCTCCTAACATTTCGTAGAAGCTCATAGCTTTAGGCTTACTTCCCTTGCCAACAAAGTATCCGTTGATAGTGGTGAAAAGTGAAGCGCAAAAAGCTGATGTCAGTGCTAAAACAATACCTAATTGATAATCGGTTTCAACATTGAAAATGAGTGTTAGTCCTAGAATTACTAGAAGGCCAAAAACTATTTCATATGGTATGATCCTACGATTGTAAAACAAGGGTTCTAGAATAGAGGTGAACAGGGTAGCGGAAGACATGGTTGCAAGAGCAACACTTACCGTAGAAACTTTAATTGCTTCAAAAAACAGAATCCAATGAATGGCTACAATTACCCCAATTCCTAAATAGGATATGATGTTTTTAGCAGAATCTGAAATTGAAAAATTTGTGACCTTCAAGTAGATTCCCAACCCTAGAAAAGCAATAATCATTCTGTACCAAACAATTGTTGAAGCATCTAATGAAATCAACTTTCCCAGAATTCCGGTAAAGCCCCAAATCAACACTACGCCATGAAGTAATAGTTGATTCTTAAGTCGATCGTTATTCATATTTACCAATCTCTTCTGAGGCAGAATGTGTGGTCGCTTAGTTTCGACCCTTAACAAATCTGCATACTAAAAGTTGCAGACAAGCGGAAAATCCACAGAAACAGTTTCGTGTTATGTATTCAACAGTTATAAATTACGTTTGGTAAGATGCTAAGTTTTCCCCTGGGTATAAATCCTTGCGGGCATTCTTAAGACTGAGGAATTAACTGTATCGATAGGCTTACTTCAGGGCTTATTCTGGTTGTAATAGTTCGGATTGGGCTTTTTTGGATAGACCTTTAACTACCATTTCGTACGAATGATCGATCAATTCGTTTATCAAAGACTGGCTTAAACTACCGTCCATGTCAACTGTGTTCCAGTGCTTTTTGCTCATGTGATATCCTGGTCGAATAGCAAGGTATTCTTCTCTTAACTCAATGGCTTTATCAGGATCACACTTTAAATTGATGCTAGCAAATGTTTCGATGCCTGTAATAGCGAATATCTTACCCATTACTTTGAAAACCAATGTAGTTTCATCGAAAGGAAAAGATTCTGTTGTACCAGGCTTTGCTAAACAATAATCACGAAATGTTTCTATGTTCATGAGTCGTCACGAATTGGAATAATGGTAGATTCTTTTACTGTGCTTAGAATTACACTACTGCGCATTTGCCCAATTTCTTCTATAGCGCTAAGTTTTGTGTTAACGAGATCATCGTATTCAGCGATGTCTTTAACTACCACTTTTAGATAGTAGTCGTAGTCTCCTGTGACTTGTGAGCACTCTACTACTTCTGGAATGTTTTTAACCTGATCTACAAACTTTTGCATGGCATTATCGATCTGTCTAACCAGCGATACTTGGATAATTACCTTTAGTCCATATCCAAGTTTTGCTGCATCCACTTGTGCATGGTAACTATGAATATATCCAGATCGTTCTAGTTTTCGTACACGTTCCAAAGTAGGTGCTGGACTTAGTCCAACTTCATTCGATAACTGCAGATTGGTGATTCTACCTCTGTCCTGCATGATTCGAAGAATGTTGCGGTCGATATTATCCAGTTTAAGCGCCATTAAAATAGGGTTAAGATTTTACAACATAAATTAAAGGTCTACTCGGAGCAGCGTCATTTTCAATGGCTGCGACTTGTAGGTTTAGTAAATATAAACCATCCGAAACATAATTCGGCACAAATATGAACTCTGTTATTGTAGATTTTTTTCTTGGTTCATTCGGATAGTTCCAAAATATATGGTGCCCAGCAAGCTTACCATTATCTACTTCTTTATCAACTGAAGGCAGATCAATCAGTAGGTGCTCAATACCTTGATCTACCATCCATTTTATAGCAATAGGTTCAAAATAAGGGGGATTCGTGTCAGAATAGACCTTGTTTAATTTGTGTTCTTCGTTTGGAAGAGTTCTAATAACAAGGGCTTTTACTCCCTCAGAAAGTTTCCATTTAGATACTGTTTCAAGGGTTATAATTAAATCTTCTCCAATTTGAGTAGGTTCGACACTTTTGAGCTCTGACCAAAAGAAAAACTCGTTTAAATGCTGATTAACAGAATGAACTTCTGGTGTAATGTGGCCATAGCATTCTGTGTGAGTACCATGTCCATGCGGATTAAAGAAAACATTTCTAAAATTCACAGATCCACCTTGTGCGACTGCTCCAACAAATCCATTTGCCATTACAGGTGAAATAACGGGAGGATCAACGTACCATGCTTTCGGTCCGTTTTCATTTATTGCAATACTAATGTCAATTGGCGAAGCAAGATCAACCGAGTGACTAACTTGGTGAAGAGAGATCAACGAGTTCATATGAGAAAGGTAGGATATTAATCAGTTTTAAAAAGCCTCATACATACGTGATCTGCTAGCTTTTTTCCTGATTTGGTCAGCCGAAATACCTCGTTGCTTTCACTAATCCAGCCTTGTTGAATGAGCGATTGAACTTCCATTGCAAAGAAATCCTCAAATTCGCTGCCAAATTTAATTTTGATTTGATGTAGGTTAATGCCCCACTTCGTCCGAAGTTGTGTTAGTATGAAGTCATTGTATTTATCTAATGAACTTAACTCTTCTTCAATTGTTGGTAGCTTTCCTTGCAAAATAGCTGTAGTATATTTCCTATTGTTCGTGCTATTCCAACTTCTACTGTGGCCATTAAAACTGTGAGCAGATGGTCCTATACCCAGATACTTTTTGCCCTGCCAATACGATGTGTTGTGTTTGCTGTACCTGTTTGGAAGAGCAAAGTTGCTGATTTCGTAGTGCTCATAGCCATATTTAGTGAGTGTTTCAACTAATAAATCGAATTGCTCATTAGCATCATCATCTCCTATCTCTTTTAGCTTTCCTGCCTTATGCAGATATCCAAAATTGGTTTGGGGTTCTATTGTTAAACCATATGCAGATATGTGAGGAACGTTTAGTGCAAGAGCTTTTTGGAGATTCTCGTTCCATTTTTCAAATGATGTATTGGGTAAGCCATAAATAAGATCTATACTAATATCAGAAATGCCAGCTTCTTTTGCTAACTGTACACACTGCTGCGCTTCATCTGCATTGTGCGCTCTATTCATCCATTGTAGGTCTTCTTCATGAAAACTCTGTATTCCAATACTTAAACGATTTACACCTAAATTTCTCCAGGCCTGTAATTGAGCAATTGAAATATCATCTGGATTGGCTTCTAGTGTTAACTCGGGGATTGAAACCACTTCAAACAGATTGTGCACCGCAGTAAGAATTACTGCTAAGTCCTCTGCAGGAAGAATAGATGGAGTGCCGCCACCGAAATAGATTGTTTCTACTAATTCCCCACGTAATTCATTAGCTCTTAGTTCAAGTTCTTTGACTAGAGCTTGAACCATTGGATCTTTTTGCCGAAGTGTTGTAGCGAAATGAAAATCGCAGTAATTACATGCTTGTTTGCAAAACGGAATGTGAATATAAATGCCTGCCACGAATTAGCTACTTAGTATAATTCTGAAGGTAGTTCCTTTACCTACCTCGCTGTGACTAACAAAAATACGACCTCCGTGGTATTGCTCAATAATACGTTTGGCAAGTGACAAACCAAGCCCCCACCCCCTTTTCTTACTAGTGTAGCCTGGTTCAAAAACGGCTTTACGCTTACTAGGAGGAATTCCTTTTCCTGTATCACTTACATCAATGATTACTTTTCCTTGTTCACTCTGCATGGCTACATCAATGCTTCCATTGCCATCCATTGCATCAACAGCATTTTTACAAAGGTTTTCGATTACCCACCCAAATAATGGAGCATTAATTGCAGCCATCATTGGTTCGTCAGACCTTGTAACGGAGAATTTTACCTTAGAAGAAGAGCGATTCTTTAAATAGGTTACCATTCCTTCAACTACTTCAGCAACATCGTCTTCAATGAGGTTTGGTTTGGCACCAATTTTTGAGAATCGATCTGTAATGATTTCAAGTCGCTTCACGTCTTTTTCCATTTCATCTACCATTGAGTCTGGAATCTCTAGGCTTCGTAGCACTTCAATCCACCCCAATAAAGAAGAAAGCGGTGTGCCTAGCTGATGAGCTGTTTCTTTTGACATACCAACCCATACTTGGTTTTGTTCGGATTTTCTGCTTATGCTGAATAGCCAATATCCGATTAACACGAATAATCCGACTACAATCAACATCACGAATGGATAAGTTTTTAGTCGATTGAGCAGGTTACTGTCTTGATAGTAAATTACGTGTTGCTCATCGTTTCCGAGATCCACTAAAATAGGTTCATTCTCGCCCTTCATTTCATTGATGAGTGCATCAACTTTAGAGGGGTTTTCTAATATGTTTTGATCAATATTTCCGCTTGCAATGATTTCGGAGGTATTGGCATTAACATATAATACTGGGGTGTTTGCAGCATCACTAACGATTTCAGAAATGAAACTCTCTTGTAAATCGTGGAAAGTATTCTTCAATTCAGTGAATAAGCGAGAATCTTTGTAGTACAAATAGTTGTAACTATCTCCATAGTAGTTTACATCAATTCGATTTCCAAGGGCGATCATTTCCTTTAAGTTGGCTTGAACTAAGCTATCGTTAAAAGCATCAATTTGTTCTTTTTCTTCTCCTGAAATGGTATCTGAACGATATTCTATGTAGCCATAAATATTTCTGTGCCCACTAATAGTGCTGTCTTCGTTAATGCGCACAATGGGAATTTTCGTGTTCGCTTCTACTACTTTTAATGCGAGCGAAATATCTGGAGAAGAAATTAAAGACTTAGTTGCTTCGCTCCAAAGCTTTACCCGTTTCAATTCTTCGTTCTGCAAATCTTGAAAAAGCTTACTAGTATAATTAACCAGCTTGGCCTTGCGTTGTATGGCTTGAGCCCATAGTTCTACTTGCTCACGTTCTTGCTGAGCGACTTCTTGAACTAACCTATTTGTGTACCAAATGGCTAAACCAATAATAACAAGTGCTACCACAAATAACACCCGCTTCCATATTATTTTCTGTTTGTAAATATTCACTTACCAATCATCATTTTCTTCGAATTCCCAATTCTCAAATTTACTGTTGCTCTCTTCGCCACTTACTTTTTTGAGAAGTTTTTTCCACTTGCTTTTTTTCTCTACTGTGTCTTTTTTTATAGATGAAGTCGTTGAATCAGCAGAGTTCTTGTTTTCTAATTGCTCATCAAACTCGTCTAAATCAAGTTCATTTTTTGGTGCAGGTTCTCCTTCTGGAACGGGGGCTAAAGAATCACTTTTGAACAGACCAAATTCTTCTTGTAAGATAGCTTTTGTAGTGTTCACTTCTTGTTTTACTACTTCTTTTCTGTGCTTTTTTCCGGCTTGCTTGTCGAAGGTGACTTTTGGATTGTCTGCATTTCCAGAAATGTGGAGATAAATCATTTTATTTCCTGTTCCATCGTCTTCAATGTATCCATATTCAGTAGGAGTAGGCTTGTCACGATTAGCTAATAGTACTTGTTTTAGGTTGAAGCTCATGTGATAATCTAAATCATGATCGAATGATTGCTTCCCTTGAAGAGTTAAATCAATTGCACTAGAGCGAATTTGCATCTCAGGAATAAAAACTTCGTTGTTTTTTATGCTTAAGGTATTTTCGAGAGTGTCGAATCTTACATGATGTAGCTTTTGCTCAAAGTCGTCTAGCTTGATGAAAAAACTCAAGATTTTGTTTTTTCGAAAGTCCTCTACTAATCCATAAAGAGGCTCATATTCTATCAGTTCTCCATTTGTTATGCGAAGTCTCGCATTTCCGTTAACACTAGGTAAAACAGTATTTCCTTTTTCGTCTTGTTGATACTTGAATTGAGCATCAATATCTGCAAACCCAACTAGGTTTGTGTGGCTAATGGCGGTTTGTTCAAAGTTATTGAAGGTCTTGAATAGCTCTTTGATGTTTAAGTGCCGTCCAGACAAAGACAACCTTGTTCTGGTGTTTCTCCCAATTGGAACAAGAGATAAATCTCCTTGGAGTGTTCCTTCTAGCATCTCAGCACGAAGTTTCTCTAGGTTTAATCTCTTGTCTAATGAAAAATGAGTACTGATATTTTTGGCGATAAGCAGATCGTATTGTAGTTCATTTATTGTTACATCAGCTGAGATGTCGAAATCTCTGGGGAATTTGAATCCCCCCTCACCAGAAGATCCAGCAATGTATCTGTCGATGGCTAGTTCCCCTCGGAAGTGGTTTGGTGGGTTTCCAAGCAAAAGTGCATGGAAGCCTCCTTTACTCCAGCCAGATACACTAAGATTTGTTCCATTCCAGCTTCCTTTGGCATCTTCAATTACCATGCTACCTTCTTCTATTGTTACAATTCCAGAAAGCAGCTTTAAATCCATTGAATCAGTTTGTAATACGAGGTCTTCTAGGTCAAATTCACCAGATTTTTTCCAGTTGATTAATTGTTGAGTAGACATTGAATCACTCGGTAATTTTCCTTTTAGAGAGAAATCTCCCGTTAGCCTTCCTTCTAGACTAGATATTCCATCTAGATCAATAGATTCCGATAATGATTTCCCATCTATATCTGTAGTTGCTTTTAGTTGGAAAAATAGTTCGTTGAAGTTGCGGATAGTAGCTTTTCCTTTCAAGTTAGATTCACCAAGTTGTATGGAAGCGGAATCAATTTCTAGTGAACTTGTGGCAAGCGTGCGTAGTTTTCCGTTCGAATAATGTGCTTTTGCATAGGTAATCGATAATGGATCGTTTAGAGCTTGCATTTTGATGGAGGCATCACGAATAGTCAAGTCACTTACTATGCTTGGGAATTCTTCATTTTCAGTGCGAGCTATATGAGTGTAAACAGCTACACTTCCTTTTCCTTGAAGATCTTGAATTGGCTTGACAATGGCTTGAGGCAGTAGAGTGGGGAGTGCTTCAATAGAAAGGTGATTTGCAGAAGCGGTTAAATCAATTTCTCGACCCTTAATTTTTCCGTTGAGAGTTAATTCATAAGTGTCTTTAAGTTTGAGTATTCCTCGCGAAATCTGATAAAAATCTAGTTCTGGATTAAATTCTAGTCCTGCATCAATGGATACTAATTCATTTGAGAGATAATTCAATTCGCCAATTCTGAACTGATGTATTGTGCTACTACCGTAAAGTGCAACTATTTGTTGGTTGTCAGTAAAAGTTCCTTTAGCTGAGAATCGATGTGCATCAATTTGAATGTGTTCCCCATTTAATTGATCGTAATAATCAACTTGAACTTGATTGAGTAAAATTCGATTTAGATCAAGTTGGAATGTTCCAGTAGACGTTGCGCTTAAAGCAGTATCAATAAATCTGTAATTGATGCTGCCTTGCTTTGTTCTGTTCAAATGCAGATAGCCATTGTGCGCTTCAACATTATTGAGGACGTAATCTCCCTTGTACCAGTCTATTAAATTGAAGGTGAGATAAATTTCGTCTAAATGGAACAAGGTGTCGTTCGGTTGAGTAGCATCGCTACCCATTGCCGTTACTTGGCTTAACTTTAAAGAAGCTTGTGGAAATCGCTCTATAAAGCTGAGCTGAATGTCTTTAACATCAACAGGTGTAAGTACATATTGATTGAGCTGTTCTACGATAATTGGAACAGCCTTATCTTGATATTTATAACCTAAGTAAACGCCTATCCCAAGTGCGGTTAACACAATAAGTGCAAGAGCAATGAACAGGCGTTTTATCCAAATCATGTGCGCTATGAACGTGATTTAAAGCGAGTTATTTTATAGGATTCTTAGATCCAAGCATTTTTAAGTTCTGTACTTCTTTTGGAGAAAGGAAGCGGAACTTTCCTCTAATTAGTTGCTTTTTAGTGAGTCCAGCAAAGTAAACACGATCTAATTTTACAACTTGGTGTCCGATAGCTTCAAACATTCTACGGATAACACGATTCTTCCCTGAATGAATCTCAATGCCAATTTCATTAAATTGATCGTTAATAAAGGCTACGTCATCTGCTTTTACTTCACCATCTTCTAATTCAACACCTGTTGCAAGTTTTACCAAGTCTCCTTTCGATAGATTCTCGGCAGTTCTTACTTGGTAGATTTTGCGAACCTCATGGCTAGGGTGAGTTAGCTTTTTAGCCAAATCGCCATCGTTGGTTAAAAGTAGAACTCCGGTAGTCATTCTATCTAATCTTCCAACAGGATAAACACGTTCGCTACATGCGTTACGAACCAAATCCATAACGGTTTTTCTACCTCTAGGGTCGTCTACAGTTGTGATGAAATCCTTTGGTTTATTCATCAAGATGTAAACGTTCTTTTCTGGCTTGATTTCTTTGCCTTTGTACTTAACCTTATCCTTGGGCATTACTCTGGTTCCAAGCTCGGTTACCACTTTGTCGTTTATCTGAACGAATCCTGCAGAAATAAGCTCATCGGCTTCTCTTCTAGAACAAATACCAGCGTTGGCGATGTATTTATTTAAACGAACACCCGCTTTTGCTTGCTCGTCTTTTTCTTGCTTAGCCGAACGTTCAAAGCGTTGCTCTTGGATTTTTTTACCCAGTTTAAACTTTCTCATGGCAGAGCTCTTTGCTCCATCTTTCTGATTTCTAGGGCGTTTGTTGCGCATATCCTACTTCTCTCTAAATCAAGCTGCAAAGCTAGCTAATTAATTACCAGCGGGGTTGAAATGCCTGTTCTATGTGAACAATTTCTTCGTTGTGCTGATTTTTAATGATTCCAATAACATCAAATCGTGCTTCAAGATCGGTCTGATAGTTTTCCATATAAGCATGGGCGGCTCTTATTAAACGCTGTTGCTTACCTTTTGTTACCGCTTCTTCTGGATTGCCAACGTAGCTGTTTACACGTGTTTTTACTTCTACAAACACAATGAATTCTTGATGACTTGCTACGATGTCTAACTCATCTCTTTTAAAGCGCCAGTTTTTATGTAAAATGGTATATCCTTTTTTCTGAAGAAATTTAGCGGCAATAGCCTCTCCTTGTATTCCTAGGTCATTGTGTTCTGCCATGATTGGCTAAAAGTTACACCAACTTCTTGAACTGATAATTTTGTAGGAACTCCAAGCATGAAAGCTCTGTTTTCTGCTTGATGTCCTGCTGGAAAACCATAGCAAACTGGGTAATTATACTCTCTCACTATTTCTTGAACCATTTCGTAACCATCCCATCCAAAATGATCTTTTCCTTCTTTGATATCAGT
The DNA here is from genome assembly GCA_002429085.1 of Flavobacteriales bacterium UBA6049. Lineage (GTDB taxonomy): Bacteria > Bacteroidota > Bacteroidia > Flavobacteriales_G > Salibacteraceae > UBA6049. Next base: position 9,357 of record DIYR01000044.1, on the reverse strand, counting down.
AAATCCACCTAAAATCAGTCCTGCTAGTTTATCCAGTTTTCCTCCTTTTTTTAAATTCCATAGCATGCGATCTACTCGGTAGGCATATTCTGAGATTTCTTCAAGGAACAGGATCTTGTTTTCCGTTTGTATATCAGAGTTTGTGCCTGCCAAGCTTTCAAGCATGGCTAAGTTTCCGCCAACAATAGGTGCTGTTGCTTCTCCAAGTCTGTTGAATGCATTAGCTTTTATGGTGTAAGCCACATTTCCGTTGAAAAGCAATTCCTTTAGTGATTCTAGATTTTGGTTGGTGCCAGACGAAGGAAAGTTTAAAGGAACCGTTCCGTGGATAGTGGGTAGGTTGAAATGACCGTGAAAGTGATTGTGGAGCACTGTTACATCACTAAATCCAACAAACCATTTTTGGTTTTTTAATAGGGCAGAGTAATCTACTTTGTCTACGATTCTAACTGTTCCATAACCACCTCGTGCGCAGATAACGGCTTTAATATCTGGGCTATTAACAGCCCATTGTAGGTCTTCTGCTCGTTGAGAATCAGTTCCTGCAAACTGATGGTGTTCTGCCAAAACATGCTTACCCAATAGCACACGTAACCCCCATGATTCTAATAACTCAATAGCCCGTGAAATGTACTGTTGGTCAATTTTCTTAGCCGTTGCAATAATGGCTATGGTGTCATCCTTCGCAAGTCTTTTCAACTTCATATCGTTGCAAGATATGCGCATTCAAGTAGTACTTAATCGAGTAAAATATTTTTAGTGCACAACGTCTTGTTTGTTTTTGGTGTCTTTGATATATAGAAACTAGGTGATTCATCCTGTGGTTACTTGGTTATTTTTGTGCGTCAAATTTTACATACATGCAATTGCCAAATCCTAAAAAACACTTGGTAACAGCCGCTCTACCTTATGCAAATGGGCCATTACACATTGGTCATATTGCGGGAGCGTATTTGCCTGCCGACATCTATGTTCGCTTTTTGAGGCAACAAGGCAAAGACGTAGCCTTTATCTGTGGTTCTGATGAACACGGGGCGGCTATCACTATGCGGGCCAAAAAAGAAGGAATTACTCCGCAAGAAATTGTAGATAAATACCACGCAATCAATAAGCAAGCGTTTGCCGATTTTGGTATAGATTTTAGCATGTATCACCGCACTAGCGACCCAATGCACCACGAAACAGCTCAACAGTTTTTCAAAGAATTAGAAGCAAAGGGAGCGTTTGAACTAAAAGAATCTGAACAGTACTTTGATGAAGAACATCAGCAGTTTTTAGCAGATCGGTACATTATGGGTACTTGCCCTAACTGTGGCAATGAAAATGCCTATGGCGATCAATGCGAAAGCTGTGGTTCGGCTCTAAGTCCAACAGATTTAATTAATCCGCGTTCAACTTTATCTGGAAATACACCTGTTCTTAAACCTACCAAGTTGTGGTATTTGCCTATGCAAAACCATGAGGAATGGCTAAAGGAATGGATTACGAAAGGCGATCTAAGTGGAGCTGCACATCACGATCCCGAAACTTGGAGGAAACAAGTGATTGGTCAGTGCATGAGTTGGATTGATGGAGGTTTAGCGCCACGAGCCATGACACGAGATTTAGATTGGGGTGTTAAAGTTCCAATTGATGGTGCTGATGGCAAAGTATTGTATGTATGGTTAGATGCACCAATTGGGTACATTTCTGCAACCAAGGCATGGGCGGCTCAAGAAGGAAAAGATTGGCAATCTTACTGGAAAGATGAAAACACGGCTTTAACGCATTTTATTGCGAAAGACAATATTGTTTTCCATTGCATCATTTTTCCAATTATTCTGAAAGAGCATGGAGGTTATAATTTGCCCGTAAATGTTCCTGCCAATGAGTTCTTAAACTTAGAAGGTGATAAAATCAGTACCTCTCGTGAGTGGGCGGTCTGGTTGCATGAGTATATGGAAGATTTTCCTGGTCGTGTAGATGAGTTGCGTTATGTGCTAACAAGCATTGCTCCGGAAACCAAAGACAGTGAGTTTACTTGGAAAGATTACCAAACGCGGGTGAATAGCGAGTTGGTTGCAATTCTTGGGAATTTCATAAACCGTGCTTTTGTGTTAATCAACAAGTATTACGAAGGTGAAATTCCTACGCGAGGCGAACTACAAGAAATTGATAAAGCTCTATTTAGTGAGTTAGATCAGTTGCCAGCTCAAATCTCCCAAAAATTAAGCGAACACAAATACCGTGATGCACTTGGTTTAGCCATGCAAATTGCACGTTTGGGTAATAAGTATTTAGCTGAAACAGAGCCATGGAAGGTGGTGAAAACTGATCCAGAAAGAACTAAAACAATTTTGTTCAATGCCTTAGACGTGGCGGCCAGAGCAGCTCATTATTTACGCCCATTTATGCCTTCAACTTCATCTAAAATTGAAGCAACGCTGCAAGCTGAAACATCGGGCTGGTTAGCAGAGTGGAGCTCTCCTATTAAGAGTGGAAATAGCATTTTGAAACCTGAATTGCTATTCCAAAAAGTGGAAGATAAAGATATAGAGGCGCAAGTGCTTAAGCTAGAAGAAAAAGCGAAAGCCAAACTACAGGCCGAAGCAAAAGACGAGCCTGTAAAAGAAGCCATTTCGTTTGACGACTTTATGAAGTTAGATGTACGGGTAGGTGAAATAACTTCTGCAGAACCAGTAAAGAAAGCGAATAAATTATTGAAGCTGGAAGTACAGGTTGGCAAAATGAAACGCACTGTGGTGTCTGGTATTGCTGAGCATTATAAAGCGAATGAGATTGTTGGAGCTCGTGTGAGCATTTTACTGAATTTGGAACCAAGAAAAATACGTGGTGTGCTATCAGAAGGAATGATTCTAATGGCAGAGGATACTAATGGAGTATTGAGCTTTGTTAACCCAGACGCTACTAATTTTCCATCGGGAGGAATTATACGTTAATAAACGTTCAAGCTTATGTGCAGAATATTGATTAACTGAAAGTTGAGTTAAAATATTGCTAAATTAGACCCCGCATAGAGGCAGCTATGAGAATAATCATGCGTTTAACTAGATAACCCTTTCCATTTAACTAATTGAAAATCGACCTAACACTAGTTCTGGCTATGAATAACATATTGATACGATTTCTAACCTTGGTAGGTCTCCTTTTTGGGGGGCTTCAAATGGCATATGCCACTCACCTTGCAGGTGGGGATATTACTGTGAGGCAGCTTACTGGTAGTAATTACGAGATCACGCTTCAGCTTTATGGAGACTGTGATGGGAATACATTTTTGCTTGATAACAATAAGCAGATGTTAATTATTCCGAGTTGTGGATTGCCAAATATTACAGCAAACATGATTCTTCAAAACCCAGGAGGAACAGAGGTTTCACAGGTCTGTCCAAGTGCTGTGACTCGGTGCCAAAGTGCTACCAGTAGTACTCCGGGCCTCTTAAGGTTTGAGTATAAAGACACCGTATCTATTACAAATTTGGCCTGTGATTATGAGTTTCGTTTTTCTGAATTTGCTAGAAATGACAACGTAATTAACTTGCAAAATGCTGGGAACTTACAATTCTACATTTCAACAGAGCAAACATTCAGCGTTTCTGGGGCAAATTCATCTCCTGTGTTTGCCTTCAATCCGATTGCATACGGGATAATAAATCAACCATTAAGTTTAAGCTTTGGTGCCACTGATGCAGACGGTGATAGCTTGAAATACTCTTTGGTAGATGCTCAATCAATTACAGGAGGCCTTGGTGGGACCCCGAGTAATATTACGTACGAATCAGGGTACAGTGCTACAAGTCCAATTCAGGGGGTTGTACTAGATCAAAATACGGGTGCTTTAACTGCTACACCAACTATTCAAGGATTGTTCACGATTGTAGTGAAAGTAGAAGAGTTTGATTCGTCCGGAAACTTAATAGGTTATGTGATACGAGACATACAAGTAGTAATTGAACCAAGTACAAACTTGGTCCCCTTAGCGCCTTCATCTTTTACAAATTTTAGTGGGTATGCAGATAGTACTAATCAAACTACGATAACTGCATATCCGGGAATGGATTTCTGTGCAGACATTACATTTACGGATGGTAATGCATTGGATACGCTTACTCTTCAAACAAATTTAAATTCAGTGTTGCCAGGTGCAACTTTGAATGTAACGGGTCAAAATCCTCTTACTGCTACTGTTTGTTGGACAGCTACTACTGGTCTTCCAACTAATAATACTGTGGTTTTTAATGTATCTGATAGTGCTTGTACGGTTTCTGGTGCTGCATCATATTCTTTGAATGTAGTGGTGCCAGATTGTAACGGAGCTTTTGGTATTGTTAGGACGGATGACCCATCTTGTTCGGGATTTTGTGATGGTACAGCAACGGTTAAGATGTTTTGCGGAAGTGGAAGCTACACATACAGTTGGTCTCCAGGCCCAATTATAGCTGGGCAAGGAACAGATAGCGTTACTTTATGTGGGTCTGCTACTCCATATAATTTAGTTGTTACAGATCAGGTTACCAATCAAATTTGGTCAACAAACTTTAGCTTGTTGAATCCACCTGAGATTCTATTATTTGAGTCAATAACTCAGGATGATTGTACACCTACATGTGTTGGAGGTATTAGTGTTTCTTCTACTGGTGGAACAGGGAGTATTGGGTATCAATGGAACGATGGATCAACAGGCTCAACGTTGACAGGGCTTTGTGCAGGTGCATACACTGTTTCAGCTACTGATAATGAAGGTTGTCAACTAGTACAAACTTATGAGGTTTTAGAGCCAGTTTCTGTAACAGCATCTATTTTCTCTCAAACAGATGTCTTGTGTAATGGTGATAGTACGGGTGAGGCTGTTGCTCAAGGAACTCTAGGTGGTTGTGGTATTTCTTTGTCAGGATGTACTTCTACTATTTTAGATACTATTGGAACAGGGTCAGGCGCAAATACTGGGAGTTCATTTCCTGCCGTTTATGCAGGTTCGGCATCTAGTGCGAGGCATCAACTATTATTTACGGCTGCAGAACTTACAGCTCAGGGAATTGAACCTGGTCCCATATCATCTATCTCATTCGATGTTCAATCTATAGGAATTATTCCCGCGTTTGACAATTTCGAAATCAAAATGGGATGTACCTCCAGCGATAATTTAATCGGAGGATGGGAGACAGGATTAGTTGTCGTGAAAAATGCGGCTGTTCATAATGTGATTTCAGGTTGGAATGATCATGCATTCGATTTTGCTTATGTATGGGATGGCACTTCGAACATTGTTGTTGAGCTTTGTTATGATAACTTGTTTAGTTCCGTGAACGGAAATACGCAAACCAGATTTTCACCCACTACGTTTGTCTCTGTTCGATATTCTACCTCTAATAACCCCAACCTTACAACATGTGATAATAATGTTTTAACAGGTGCCACCAGTATAGCTCGCCCTAACGTGAGATTTGGTCACTGTGAGCAATCATTATCATATTCTTGGGCTCCAGCTCCTGCAACAGGTCAGGCTACTGATACTGCAACAGGATTACCAGCGGGAACTTATAGTGTTATCATATCTACTGTAGATGGATGTGCTGATACTGCTGATGTTACGATTACAGAGCCAACTGCAATTACGGTATCTATTAATGAAGATGCGCCAATTGCATGTAATAATCCAACAGGTCAATTAACAGCCAGTGCAACAGGTGGAAATCCTGGATACTCTTACTCTTGGAATACAGGGCAAAACACAGCTACTATTTCAGCATTACCAGCAGGAACTTACACCGTAACGGTAACAGATAATAATGGGTGTACAGAAGAGGAGACATATAACTTAATTGCTCCCAATGCTGTTACTGCATCTATAAACCAAGATGCTATCATTGTTTGTCAGGGTGATGCAACAGGCCAATTGACAGCAGTTGGGGGAGGCGGAACTCCTGGGTATACTTATGCATGGAGCACTAGTCAGAGTTCTGCAACAATAATTGGGTTGTCAGCTGGCACGTATACGGTAACTGTAACGGATGCTTTAGGTTGTACAGAAACTGCTATGTCAACATTAGTAGACCCACCAAACTTACAAGTTGGTACAACTATTCTGAATGGTATTAGTTGTTTTGGAGCGTGTGACGGTATTGCAGAAGCAGTGATTATTGGCGGGGTAGCTCCTTACGCAGTGTCTTGGTCTAATGGAGATATTGGGAATACTGCTACTAGTTTATGTGATGGAACAGTAACAGTTACGGTTACTGATGCGAATGGTTGTGTAAGAACAGCAAATGCAACACTTGTTGAACCAACTCAATTAACTTCATCGCACACTATCGATCAGCAAATCAGTTGTAATAATGTTTGTGATGGAATTGTTACTGTTACAGGTGCGGGAGGTACAGCACCTTATCTATATTCTTGGCCAACAGGAGGAATAAATGCACAAGAAGCGAACTTGTGTGATGGTACTTACAACGTTACTGTAACAGATGCCAATGGATGTTTTGTGGAAGAAACGGTTACGCTAACTGAGCCAGCTGCTGTAACAGCTTCAATTACAGTAGATCAAACGGTGAGCTGCAATGGAGCAGCAGATGGTGAGTTAACCGCAGTTGGTGGAGGTGGAACTCCAGGGTACACATATGAATGGAATACGGGGCAATTGGTGGCAAATATTGTGGGCTTATCAGCTGGAACGTATACTGTTACTGTTACGGATGCCAGTGGGTGTACAGCCACGGCACAGACTACTTTGATTAATCCATCAGCTGTTATTGCATCAGCTGTTGTGGTAAGTGATATTCTTTGTCAAGGTGACGCGAACGGTGTAATAGCCGCTAGTGCTACTGGGGGAACAGCTCCTTATAACTATTCATGGAGTAGTAGTCAAATCATTGATACTGTTGCTGGATTACCAGCAGGTACTTACACGGTTACTGTTACGGATATTAATGGTTGTACAGGAACTGCTCAAACCACATTGACCGATCCAGTGGCATTGACTGTAACAAGTAATATATTAGGTCAAATCTCTTGTAACGGAACATGTGATGGAAGTGCAGAGGCTATTGTTACTGGTGGTAGTGCACCATATACGATTACTTGGTCTAATGGAGAAAATGGTACAACAGCAAGTGCTTTGTGTGATGGTGTTACTACCATTAACGTTACAGATGCAAATGGGTGTACTGTTGCAACTACAGTAACACTAGTGCAGCCGGCAGCAATTGCAACATCACATACAGTTGACCAAAACATTTTATGTAATGGTTTATGTACGGGCGAAGCAACAGTAAGTGCAGCCGGAGGAACATTGCCATACACTTACGTGTGGCCAACAGGAGGATCTGCTGCTCAGGAAACAGGACTGTGCGCTGGTTCGTATGATGTGACCATAACAGATGCAGGTGGCTGTTCAGTTATTGAAACAGTTGTTTTATCAGAACCATCTGTTATTGTTCCTACAATTACAGTTGATCAAGTTGTAAGTTGTGGGGGTGCTACAGATGGTGAATTAACTGCAAGTGCGACTGGTGGTACTCCAGGTTATACTTATGCGTGGAGTAATGGTCTGGGAACAGCGAATATTTCTGGCTTACCAGCAGGAACTTACACCGTAACAATTACAGATGTAAATGGGTGTACTGTTACTGCACAAGAAACACTGAATAACCCTTCCAATGTTATTGCCAGTATTACTGTGCTTGCAACAATTGATTGTAATGGTGATGCGACAGGTGTCCTAGCAGCAAGTGCTGCAGGAGGAACACCAGGATACACTTACTCTTGGAGTAGTGGGCAATTAATTGATACTATCTCTGGATTAAGTGCTAATACCTATACTGTAACTGTAACAGATGTGAACGGATGTTTTGGGACAGCACAAACAACATTAACAGAGCCTGCTCCAATGGTATTAACAGATAACATTATTAGTCAGATTTCTTGTAATGGTGTATGTGATGGTAGTGCTGATGTAACTGTAGCAGGAGGAACGGCTCCTTATACAATCACATGGTCCAATGGTGAAACTGGTGATACTGCAATTGCATTGTGCGATGGTGTGACAACCATTAACGTAACGGATGCAAATGGTTGTACTGAGTCTACTACAGTAACTTTAAACCAACCAGCTGCTATTACAACTTCACATGTAATAGATGCCAATATTTTATGTAATGGCTTATGTTCTGGTGAAGCAACTGTGAGTGCAGCAGGTGGGACAGCTCCATATAGTTACGCATGGCCTACAGGAGGAGCAATTGACCAGGAAACTGGTCTTTGTGCTGGTTCTTATGATGTAACCGTAACAGATGCAAATGGATGTCAGGCAATAGAAACGGTAACTTTATCGCAGCCTACAGCGATAATTCCTACAATTACAGTAGATCAAACTGTAACATGTGGAGGTGCTGCTGATGGGGAATTAACGGCCAGTGCTACAGGTGGCACGCCAGGTTACACGTATGCATGGAGTAATGGTCTGGGAACAGCGAACATTTCTGGGTTACCAGCTGGAACATATACTGTAACTGTAACAGATGCAAATGGTTGTACTGTTGAAGCTCAAGAGAGCGTAAGTGACCCAGCTGCAGTAAATGTATCCATCAATACGATTTCAGATATCATATGTCAAGGAGATCTTACGGGTCAAATAGCGGCAGTTGCTACTGGTGGAACACCAGGATACACTTATAACTGGGGTGGTGGTCAAACAAATGATACGCTGTTTAATCTAGGGGCAGGGACTTATGCTGTTACGGTTTCGGATGCAAGTGGATGTACGAGTACAACACAAGTTACATTAACAGATCCACCATTACTTCAAGTATCAACGATTATCTTAAATCAAATTTCTTGTAATGGAGCATGTGATGGTTCAGCTGATGCAAACGTAACAGGAGGAGAGGCTCCTTATACAATTGTATGGTCTAATGGTGAAAACGGAACAAATGCAGCAGCATTATGTGACGGAACAACAACTGTTACTGTTACAGATGCCAGAGGTTGTGTGGTAACTTCAGATGTTACTTTAACAGAGCCAACTCTGTTAACATCTTCTCATGTAATTGATGTAGGAATTGTTTGTAACGGCCAATGTACAGGTGTGGCAACAGTAAGTGCAAGTGGAGGAACAATGCCTTATTCATATGCTTGGAATAACAGTGCAACAACCGCTTCGATTAATGGCGTTGCTGCTGGAACATATACCGTGACAATTACAGATGCAAACGGATGTACTTCAACTAGTTCAGTTGCAGTAACAGAGCCAGCAGTATTGGTTGCCGCTACAGTGGTTGATTCAAATGTAACGTGTAATGGACTTTCTGACGGTGGAGCAACAGCATCCGCAACTGGAGGAACCATGCCATACAGCTATGT
>DIYR01000120.1 GCA_002429085.1 Flavobacteriales bacterium UBA6049 | reverse complement strand
CAGTGGACTTGGATGGATGAAGGGTTGAATTGTTATGTGCAGTATTTAACAGAGCAGGAGTGGAGTAGGGATTATCCATCTCGTAGTGGTCCAGCATACAAGATTACCGACTATATGAAAGGTGATAAATCTGGTATTTCACCAATTATGACCAATTCAGAAAGTATTTTACAGTTTGGTTCAAACGCCTATGCCAAGCCCAATACAGCACTAAACATATTACGTGAAACCGTTTTAGGGCCAGAGTTATTTGACTATGCGTTTAAAGAATACAGCAGACGTTGGGCCTTTAAACATCCAACACCAGCAGATTTATTCAGAACAATAGAAGACGCTTCTGCTACAGACCTAGATTGGTTTTGGAGAGGTTGGTTCTATACAAACGATCATGTGGATATTGCGTTAAATGATGTAAAGTGGTATCAAATAAGTAGTCAGAATCCTGATGTAGAAAAACCATTTAATAAAGAACGAGAAACGGAGGATACAAAACACATTAACGCTATGCGTAACGCAGAACGTATAGAACAAACCATTACAGAGAAAATTCCTGAAACAAACGATTTCTACAATAGTTACGATCCGTATGCAGTTGATGCAATTGATAGAGAGAAGTATGTACAGTTTAGAGAAGGGTTAACAGATACTCAAAAAGCATTGGTTGAAAGCGGAAAACAATTCTATGAGTTAGAATTTGAACTGATTGGAGGCTTAGTAATGCCTGTTATTGTTGAATTTGAGTTTACTGATGGTTCTAAGGAATACATGAATATTCCTGCGGAAATTTGGAAGAGAGGAGATACAGTGGTTCATAAAGTGTTTGCCTTTGACAAAGAGGTAGTTCGGGTAGTACTAGATCCTTACCTAGAAACGGCAGATGTAGATCGGAGTAACCATTACTGGCCTCAAAGAATTCAACCGAGTAGGTTTGAGTTGTATGAGCAACAAAATAGAACACGTAGAGGAGGTTCCATGGTTCCAACAGAGAACCCTATGCAAAGAGCCAAACGAGCAGAGGAAATGAAATAAAAGAAAAGCGCCCCAATTGGGGCGCTTTTTTTATACAATAGCTTGCGTTAACGGATGCAAGAAATCTAATCGTTTTGGTACATGCCTTTGTTCAATGATACCGACATTAAGTAAAGATTCTATTACCTGATGAAAGATTGCTTCAGGAAGTTCAAAATCTTTGTTCCACTCTAATTCATTGAACCACTGAGAAACTTGATCTTCTTCTAAGTTGAATCGCTTTGCAATTTCTTGAATGGTTGTTGCTTCGTGTTGTTCAAGAGCTTGCATTCGCGCATGCACTTCATCAATTAATTGAGCAATAGCAACCTCGTTATTTGCTAAGAACTCTTCTCTTACGGCAATTACAAAACAAGGCCATGGGGTAGGTACTTCACCAATTCTTCTGAATGTTCCACTACTTACATAAGGCTGAGTGGTAAACTTTTCCCATAAAAAGTAATCAGCCTTATCTAAACTAAGAGCATCAATAGCACCATCTAAGTTTCCTATAATTTCGAATTGCTCATCACGCAGTTGCTTCCCAAGTTTATGAGCATGCACATGAGCCATTAAATGTGAGCCACTATATAAACGACTAATAGCAAAACGTTTGTCGCCTATGTCATTTACATTGTTGTAATCAGTTCCAGCAGAAACATGCACTCCCCAACGTAGTGGAGAATTAACATAAACCTTCACAATTTTTACAGCATCGCCTTTCAAAATATTTGCTGTTATACCTTCAGTAAGTAATACAGCTACATCCAGCTCATTGTTACGAAGTGCAGTAGCCATTTGTCCGGTACCACCTGGCTGTGGTGTAAAAGACACTTCAATTCCTTGTGCTTGTAGAGGTTGCTCTTCGTTAATTTGATACCAAGGCGTATTAAAATGCTCGGGTACACCTCCAACCCGTATTGTTGTTTGTTCCATTTTCCAAATAGTCATACCACGATTAAACTCCTAGAGCCAATCGCCATGGAAACGGATGTAGATCGTGAAAGTTTGATGATTTGTCTACGCCATTCGCTTAGACAGCACAAATGTTATAAATCTAAATGAACTATGAAGCCATGTCTATATAAATGATAGACAAAAACTTATTCGAGTAGCTACTTATGCAGGTGAAACTGGCTTTTCACTTACTAATTCAGCTTGGTATTTTAGTAAGTTTCGTTTTTTATGACGATATATTTCAGACATTGAATTGGCATAATGATTAATGGCTGAAAACAAGACTTCTAAACTCTCGTTGAAATATTGATCAGTACCAAAGTAAATCCAGTCTTTAGACAGATATAAGTCAAAACTCTCTTTTGCATCCTTAGAAATTATTTCCAAATATGCTGGAGAGAGTAGAAGTTCTTTTATTTGATTTTTTAGGATATTTTCATGTCCTTTCAAGCTTCTAAAGTTGGAGTTGATTTCGTCAATTTCAGTTGTTAATTCAATAAATGATAACTTCTGGTGCATTTCATTGTAAATGTTGAACTTAGAATCATAGTCTTTATCAAATGCTAAAAAGGCACTATAAAGAGACTTTAGCTTAGTCTCTTTTGAAGAATTATGCTCAAGATTCAAGAAGGTTTCATAAATCAGTTTATCATGTTGTTTTAGTTCTTCTGAAAGTATTTCAATTTCTTTTTTAAGGGAAATGACTAAGGGGCTAGCATCTGAAGAAGAGAATTTCTTTCCATCATAATCAAATGTCTTTACTTTCATCCTTTTCTCAATAATGTGCATTAAATTCTGAACATCATTCTCAAGATGAATAAGAGTATAAACCTTAGCTATAACATCATCCTTAAATAATTGATCAAGTGTTAGTTGGTTTAAATTGGTAGTCTGTTGAATGTCAAATTGAGCGGGATTTCTATTGTCATAATAACCATTAAATACCTCAGGAAAAGAATACTGTTTATAATACTCATCATAAAGTGTTTCAAAATCTAGCTTGTTTATCTCCTTTTTTGTGTTCTTGAATTCAACTTGATCGAATAATTTTTTTGTCAAGAACTGTTGAGTTTTTTCTGCGTTAGAGAAGAGGCCATTTGCAGGGCTATAATCAATTTCTTTAGCCTCTAGTTGCGTAGCAATAAGCCTGTCAATTCTATCTTTTGTACTAGGATGAGAGGCCCACTGATCATTTATTACAAGTTTCGATTTATTGAACTTGGGATCTTCATTTTCTATTTTAGGATACCCATTAAGTATTTCAATTTTCTCTTTATGGGCTTTAAAGAGCATTACAAAGGACTGATTCTGGAACAAGTTTTTCGATACTAAGTTATCGGTATGGTTCTTCTCATAAAATTGAAAAACGGACTGTAGGGAATCATTGGCAATATCTAAGCGCAATAGAGCTGTTTGGAGCGGTTCATAACCAGTAACATGAGCTGCGATTTCATCTGCATGAAACTCCATTTCACGAGATAGGCTCATGTATTGTTTATTCACAAACTCATACATTTCTTGGAGAACCCACTGAATTCCGCTAACAATTTTAACTGCTAGTAGAACAAAAATTGAAATATAGCTGCTTAGGCTAGCCCACCTCGAAATAAGTGACTCATAAGAGCTATTGTCATAAAGCATGTTGTAGATAATTTGGTTTACGTTGTATACATAACTGCCAACTTTCATGGTTTTTTGTGAAAAGTGACCAAATTCATGCCCCAGAATAGCTTTGAGTTCTGATGTACTGACAGAATTAGCTAAGCCTACGCCAATTACCAGATTCTTTCGAACAGGAAAGAACATACTCCAGAAGCTAGAATCATAAAATACAGAAGCATTTACTTCGCTAGACAGGTATACTTTTTTAGGAAAATGAGTATCAACTTTATGAACAACATCATCAATCATTTCAAAAAGTTTAGGCTCATCTTCTCGTTTAATTTCAACTAAGTGAGATCGATCTATCTTATGAGCTTTGAACATGAATTTTAGCAAAAAAATCATGATGAGAACTCCTAAACTCGCAAGTCCAGCACCTAATGCGATTGTAATAAACCTAGGGAAAGAGAGAATTAGCATTAAACCACCATAAACGCATAGCACTGTTAGCCCAAGTGCCAAAACAAGCATTGTTATGTAGGTAAGTAAGAATAAGATGATTGATGTTACTGCGTTGTTGGTAGATTTTTTGAAAGAAGCAGATAGTTGAATTTCAGAAATTGACATGGTTGTTGAGATTAGTTGGGTATTTATTTATGTAGTGTCAAATGTATTCATTGAATGAAAATGTTGTTCAATATTCTCAGGTTAATTTGAGACTGTGTGGCTCACAAAAGAAGCAATTGAGGATTTAAAGAGGAGAGATGCTTTTTCGTTCGACTATGAAAGAAGAGTTCAGTCAGAATATGGATAAGAAATTATGAAATTTAAGTAATTACCACATTCTAGGTATTGTGGCTTTGTCAGTGTTGGCAATACTTTCGTTGCCAATTTAAAATAAGTCTAAATTAAAATAGAATGTTCAAAAGAGCTTTGTTCATACCTAGTATCTGCTTATTGTCGGCAACTTCGCTTCAAGCACAACAATGGTTTACCCCCAATGCATTGTCTCAAGATTCTTTGACGCTAGGAAATGTTTCCTGGGGTGATTATGATTCGGATGGAGATCAAGATCTCTTGGCAAATGGTGTAAACTTTAGTAACGAGCAAGAAACCATCTTGTATCAAAATCAGGGTGGAACTTTTACTGCCGTTTCAGTTCCTTTTGATTCTGTTCAAAATGGAATTTCTGAGTTTGTTGATCTCGATAACGATAATGACTTAGATGTATTTCTAAGTGGTTTTAGTCCAAGCGGTGCTATTACTAGAACGTACCTAAATACTAATGGAACTTTCCAACAAGTAGATTTAGGGATAGAAGATGTACAGTTTACTGAAACTGCATGGATTGATGTTGATCATGATGGCGATCAAGATTTAATCCTTTCAGGGTGGGATGCCTCTTTCACTGGAAATACAAGATTATACATCAATCATATTGACTCATTTGTAGTTGATACGAATGCACAGTTCCCAGTAGTGAATTTTGCTACTGTTGATGCCTCTGATGTAGATGGAGACGGCATGGTAGATATCATACTTGCAGGGCAAGATGGTTCATATAGCGCTTATTCAGAGATATTTGAGTATGACTATATCAATCGTACATTAACAGCTCAGCCTTATTCTATTGCACCAGTAAGTTCTCCTTGGGCAGAGTTTTTTGATTACGATCAAGATGGAGATGAAGATCTTTTCTTGATGGGTAATGATACTGCTTATGCTGAGCGAATATTCGTATACGAGAACGATGGTACAACGCTTGTTGAAACACAATCGTTAGATTCATTAGCATCTGGTTTTTCTAAGAATCCAATGATTATTGGAGATATTGATAACAATGGTGCTGCTGATGTAGTGGTAGCAGGGTATGATGATGACTATAACTACATGATTCTTGCTTATACCAGTAACCAAGGTGTTTACTCTTGGGCGAGTCAAGCAGGATTACCAATGTATGGAGGTAACTCTAGCTTGGCGTTTTATGATGTTGATGGTGATTTAGATTTGGACTTTGTACATGCAGGTACTGATGACGCAACCATTGATGCATTTGCATTGCAGTTGTATATCAACGATTCAGCAGCAACTAATACCGCTCCAGCAGCTCCATCGGCTTTAATGAGTTATGTAGATGGTGATTCAGTGCAATTAACTTGGACAAAAGGTTCTGATGCTCAAACAGGAACAGACGGATTGACTTACAACTTAGGTATATATTATACTACTGGAAATGAGTGGATTTTAGCTCCTAAAACATTGGCTTCGGGAGTAAGAATGGTTACTGAAAGAGGTAATAAATTAGGCGATACTACAGTAGCTTATACTGGTTTAACCCCAGGAGTATATCATTGGCAGATACTTAGTATAGACAATGCATATACTCCTTCATCTTTATTAGTTGACAGCTTTGTTATCTCAGATTTAACGGCTTTTAATTTGGTTTCTCCAGCACATCAAACTATGTTGAGCATTATCCCAAATTCTGACGAAACTGAGTTTACATGGGGATCTAGTGCCAATGCATTGAGTTATTCTTTCAAGTTTTATGATAACGCCTACCAAGAGTTATTTGTAGAAGAAAGTAACTCTAATGGTGCTGACACTATGTTTACCATAGACCATGAAGATTTATATGAAGAGTGTCATGATGCTGGACAAGCTTCTGGAACTACAGAAACATACTATTGGGTAGCTTATGCTTTTGGCCAATACGATTCTTTAGTAAGTACAGATACGTTTGCAATTGACATTGAGTTAATACAGTATCCGATGGCATTTGATTTAGTAGCACCAACTGATGGTGATACCATTGAAGTTGACAAAGTAGGTTCTGATGAAATTGCATTTACTTGGAATGAATCCGAAGGGGTAGATGATGAGTATGAATTACGATTTACAGAATCTATTGATGCAGGATTCTCTCAAATGATTATTAACGAATCTACTTCTGATACAACTTGGAGTATGGATGAAGGAGATTTGTTTGAAGAGTTAGAGCAGGCTGGTCAAGATGTAGAAACTGTTGCTGCATACATCTGGCAAGTAGAGGCTGAAGGTGAATTTGATAACACTGTTTCTAATGAAACACGCACGGTATATGTGAAGTTGATTGATTCTTCTGTTGGTGTTGGAGAATTGGCTTCGACATTTGTAACGGTTATGCCATCACCGTTTAGTAATGAGTTTACTATCGTAAACAATGGAGATGCACCAATTGAGAACATCCGAGTAGTAAATGTTCTAGGAGAAGAGGTACAGCAAATCCAAAAAATCGAAACCCAATCCAGAGTCTATGTTTCATCTACTGAGTGGTCAAGCGGAGTATACGTATTGAGCTACTCAGTAAATGGTGAGCAAATTACTCAACAACTGATCAAGCAATAGAAGATCATCCAGTGCTTTCATGTTAATGAGAGCGAAAGCAGAAAGGCTCCTGTGATTATCATGGGAGCCTTTCTTTTATCTGTTATTTAGTGTTTGTTACCCACACTTACTATGTCCGCAGCTTTTACACTTCAAACAACCCTCTTCATAAATTAATCCATCCGGATCTCCACAACTATCGCATACCTTATCGGCTGCTTTGGTTCCATCTGGGATAAATGTTTTTAATGCTCTCGCCACACCGTTTTTCCACGTGTTGATGAATTCGGTATCTAGGTTTAAATTCTCTACTAAATCAACTACATATGGCAATGGCATGTTATGTCTAAGTACTCCAGAGATCAACTTAGCATAGTTCCAGAATTCTTTATTGAAGGAACGAGATAGGCCTTCTATCGTAACTCTAAATCCTTGACTATCTGTATAGCGGAAATCGTAACGAGATTCACCTTCATCGTTTTTAGAACGAATAATAGATCCTCTAGTAACATATTGAGGTAGAGCAAATGCATCTTGGGCTTTCCCTGTAAAAATCTCGTAGGGACGATCGTTCAAAATCCCCACAACTGCTAACCAATCTTCACTATCATTTTTAAAACGAATTACTCGTGCATCTAACACATCGGGTCTGGCAGGTGCAGCTGAAAGTTCTTCTTTTTCGTTAGAAGTATCATCTGTAGAAACCAAAACCCCGTTTCTTGAACCATCTCTGTATACGGTAATTCCTTTTAATCCTTGTTTCCAAGATTCAAGATAGATTTCACCTACTTGCTCTGTACTTACATCTTGAGGCAAATTGATGGTAGAACTAATAGAATGGGTGGTATACTTCTGAACAATGCTTTGAATTTTTACACGCTTAATCCAATCAATTTCTGGAGCGGTGCTGCCTGCATAGGGACTTTTATCTAGATCAACTTCACCCGTAATATCCATCCATTGCTTTACTTGAGGATGATAAACTGTGAATTCTTCCCATGCATCGCCAAGTTCGTCAATAAAAGAAACTTTGGCGTTTTTATCGGCACCATTCACGTTACGTCTTCTCATATACGAAAGCATAAATACCGGTTCAATACCACTAGAGGTTTGAGCCAGCATAGAGAGTGTACCAGTAGGAGCAACTGTGCTTAAGGAGATGTTTCTTCTTCCAAATTCCATCATTCGTTTGTGTAAATCTGGAAATTCACTTTCCATCATAGCTACAAACTCACTTTCCTTCTCAATGGCTGTGTCAAAACCTTCAAAAGATCCACGCTCAATACTCATGTCGATAGAGCTATCAAATTCAGCGCGACACTTTTCGCGCATAATAGCATCAATCAATTCCAAAGAAGCATCAGAATCAAACTTCAGATTCATGGCTGCTACCGCATCTCCTAAAGCCGTAAATCCAAGTCCTGTTCTGCGCCCACGTTTCCCAGTGTTATAGAGTAATTGCCAAGTTTCTTTTTCTGGTGCTTTAATATGATCTGGTTCAGGGTCATTTTCAAGCTTTCCTAGAATACGCTCAATGGCCTCTAATTCAAGGTCAACCAAATCATCGTTCAAGCGTTGAGATTCGTATGTTACTTCGTAAAACTCATCAAAATCGAATGTGGCGTTTTCTGTAAACGGATCTTTCACAAATTGCAATAAGTTGATAGCAATCAATCGGCAGCTATCACCTCCTTGCATGGCAATTTCAGAACAAGGGTTGGTAGATAAATTTCGAAAGCCAGGATACACTGATGAGGTAGAGTAGTGGTGCTGACGATCCCAGAATATTAAACCCGGTTCGGCTGTGTTGTGAGCACAGGTAATAATGGTATTCCATAAATCCCTAGCATTTACTGTTTTTGTGATCTCTGGGTTTTCCGCATCAATAGGAAATCGATGTGTATACTCTGTATTGTTTGCTACAGCAGTCATAAACTCATCGCTTAATCTTACCGAGATATTGGCACCAGTAACTTTGGTTAAATCCTGTTTAATGGTTATGAATTGCTCTACATCAGGATGTGCAATATCCATAGTTAGCATGAGCGCTCCTCTACGACCATTTTGAGCAACCTCTCTTGTGGTGTTGCTAAATCGATGCATAAAGGTTACAGCTCCACTTGTAGTACCAGCAGCATTGTTTACGGCTTCTCCTGCTGGCCTTAATGAGCTCATATCAATACCTACGCCACATCTGCGTTTGAACAGTTGAGTAAGCTGTTGATCTGTATGCATGATCCCACCATACGAATCGTAAGGAGAAGGCATTACTACGCAATTAGATAACGATGCCAACATATGGCGATTACCCAATGCTGCCATCACACTCCCTTGTGGTATTACATATTTAAAATGATTGAATAGGTTAAAAATGTGTTCTTCTGTTAGTGGTTTTCGCTCTTTTCCGTAAGTAGAAAGCGATTCTTTAAAAAGCCCACCAGATTGCTCTTCGTATCGTTGTTCAATCCTAGCAAACTCTGTTGCCATGCGTTGGTGCATATCAGTAGGAGACTGCTCTAAAAAATCGCCTTGTTTGTTTTTAGCAGCATATTTATTCATCCACGTTGTGGCTGCTAATTCATCTTGGTTAAAGTATACCAAACAAGATTGAAACACTTGTTCGTACGAGTAGATTTGTTCTTGCTGTTCAGCTTCCAACACCTGATTCTCCATGTTTCGAATTCAATACGTTAAGTTAAAAATTAGGGACTGATTGCTTGGTTCGATTTCTCAAAGCTCTGAAAGAATACGATGTGTTTTAGGTGGTTATTGTGTTATTACATCCGCTACGGGTGGTTAATAACTAAGAGGAAGTAGAGTAGGCAGGAGAAGCATGAGTTATAAACGGTGTGCAGGAATTCCTTTTTACGAAACCTATTGCAATTGCAAAATGAAATAAGTATCTAATTATGAGTGAACTGAATGTTAAGGGAAGGTTTAATTGGATTCATTAAGATGATCAATACCTTCCTTCTTCGTAGTTGTTCTGGTAGAAAACGAGAAGTAACGATTCAAACGATCAAAATAAAATAGGTGATATAGGGACACAAAAAAAGCCCGACTTGTCAGTCGAGCTTTTCAATATAAATGAGGTATGCTCTTACATTCCGCCACGCTCTTTTTCAAGCTTGTCCATTTCAGCGTTGAATGTGTCTTTAAATTTCTCGTAGTTGTAATCTGCTTTTAAACGCTCATCGTTAGAAAGACGCTCGTTGTATTTGCTAAATAACTCATCAGCACTCAATTCAATTGCGATATACGTTTTGTACTTTCCTTCTACAGTTTTAGTTTGCTTTTCGCAGATAGTGCGAGTTCCTTGTAGCACTTGGCTAACAACAGTTCTAGCATTTTCTTGGAAAGTTTCAGTTACTTCTTCTTTGTTGTTGAACTCGCTAGATTTTACGTAGTTGTCACCAACAACTTTCATTGTTACTTCTAAATCAGCAGCAAGGTTTGCACGAGCATTACTCAATGCTTTTTTCTTAGCTGTCATTTGATCTAAAGACTCACCAATTGCGTTTGCACGGAAATGTTCTTTGTTGGTGAAGTATTCAGGACCTGAACAATAAACTTCAACTAACACTTCGCCTTTAGGTTGAGCTGTAGCAGCTTCTTTTTTCTTACAAGACATTGTTGTCATACTCATTGAACCGACTACTGCAGCCAATGCTAGTGTTCTTAGATTCTTCATTTTTCTAGGATTTGATTTCAAAAATAGTTGTCTGTTTTGAATTATCTCTATGGTTACTTTAATTCAAGCTCCGTGCCAAAGTTAATCTTGTTGAATTAATTCGAGCAACTTTGAACTATTCGAAGCCCAACTAAAATATTGATTTACATATTTATTACCAGCATTTGCTAGTTGATTCATTTTAGGTGTATTATTCAGTAAATCAAGGCAATGCGAAGCGTATTCTTGTGCGTTTTCGCCAATTAATATTTCTGTTTCTGGGGTGGCATTTAGAGCTCTATTGGCTAAAGGAGAAGTAATGCTAGGCAATTTCATAGCCATTGATTCAAGAAGCTTATTTTGAAGCCCAGTACCTATTTGCATTGGAGCAATAAAAATACGAGACTCAGCGTAAGCATCTCTTATATCTTCCATCCAACCAGGCACATATACGTGTTTGTTTGCTAGTTGTTTAACTGCATGAACAGGTGTGGCACCTGCAATTAATAAGGTTGTTTCTGGCCTTGTTTTGTGAATAATCGGTAAAATTTCGTTAGCTAAAAATTGAGCGGCTTTTACATTCGGAGGGTAAGCCATATTACCGCAAAATAGCAAATCGTATTTCTTTTTTTTCTCAATTGGATGGAAGAAATCAAAGTCAACACCGTTTCGAATAATATGTATTTCTTCTTTATCTGGATGGTCTATTAAATCACGATCCTGCTCACTAATGATGGTTTTATTGGTAAAGTATTTGAAAATAGATGATTCGTATACTTTCAACCGATCGGCTTCTTCGAGAAACAGTTGTTTTAATCCAGGAATGCTATGTTGTACTCTCCTGGCTACGCCAGTGCTGAAAGCATCCATGTAATCTAACGTGTTAGGAATAAAGGAATACGCTTTTACATATTCAGCCGTACGCAATAGTTGAACGTAAATATGTGCTGGTAATTCGTGTTCAATTATTTGACTTAGTTGCTTTTGAGCTCGTTTTTGATAGAAATAATGAACTTGAAATGGCTTTTTATTCCATAATCCAAGAAACAGATTCCAATAGATAAGCAAACGATTAAGCTGAATGATATGAAGGGAACTACAATATGGTTCAAGAGCTTCTTTAGCCTTAGAATGTAAGCGATTAGCATTCAGGCAGACCAAAACTACGTCATGGCTTTTCGAAAGTTCTTTCAGTTGGTTAAACGCTCTTAGTTTATCTCCTTTCTCGAGAGGGTAGGGAACACGAGATAGTAGCATCAGGACTTTCATGATACTACCTCCTTCATTAGATCGGTTAATCGCTGTAAGTAGAGTTGTTCTGAGTAATTAGATTGATAGAAGTCAAATGCTTGTTGTTCTAAATGGTGTTGTGCAGATTCGTTAGTGGCTAAATGAATCATGCCCTGTGCAAATTGAGAAGAACTATCTGCAATTAGGCTAGCTTTATCAACACCTTGATTTAGGCCATCGGTTGCTGCTGAAGAGGCTACAACGGCTTTTTTAGAAGCAAAAGCTTCAATCAGTTTAATCCTGATACCAGAACTACTGAATAAAGGTACCGTCAGTATCTGTGCAGATTGAATGAAATCATCAGAATTATCAACCTCACCGTGAACAATAACTCCATTTTGTTGAATCTCCGTGATCCGCTGATCCATATTTCTACCAGCAATGTGCAGTTCTGCATCTGGCAGTTCTAGTTTTACTGTTGGCCAGACTTCATTAGCTAACCATAAAACTCCTTGAATATTAGGTTCCCAATCTAATGCACCAATGTATCCAAAGGTGAATGATTTATTGTTAGTATTAGAACTTCTTTCCTCAACAAAATAGGGTAGTGTATATAGTGGAGTTGAATTGGCATCTGGTTTAATCAATAGTGCATCTTTATCCGAAATAGCTGCTATAGCATCCACTTTTTTAAAGACTTCTTTTTCAGTTTGTTTTAGTTGTTTATTAAACGTTTTAATAAACAAAGAACTCGGAAAAGTATATTCTTCTAAACGGTGATCCCATAGCTGATACTCTACATTATGAGCTCTAAGAATAATCGGAATAGCAGACGCATTTCGCACTGTTTCAATATAACAGGCTACATACAAACTTTCTAGCCAAACAACATCGTATTCTACATCTGCTAACTTCTTTTGAACAAGTGCATGAAACTCAGGAATGTTGAATCGCTCTAAGTGATAATTCTCTTTGAATAGAAAAGCTTGAAATGCATCGTATCTAGAAGGGGTAGTGTTCTCAAAATAAGCTGTAAAGTCTGTGGTGTGAATATAGTCTCCTTCTAAATCGGCCCATAAAACAGGATGTTTAGGAGTCTCTATAGTCAGCACGTGTACTTCATGACCCAATTTTTGCAAGGCTATTGTATTGGCATGCATGGCCTTGGTTCCACCATCATTTGGTGGGAAAGGAGGTTTATGACACAGCTGAAGGATCTTCATTGACCGTATCTTTTTTCTTCCAGAAAAGAATGATTTTCAAGAATTTCTCTGTGAGTTTTGTGTAGAACGTAGAATCTAACAAAACGCTATCTGTTGTAGCTTTAACGGTAAGGTAAGCTCCAACTGGTGCCAAAATAATGGTTGATATCCACATCCCTAAAATTGGTTCAATCTCTAGGTTTTTTACCAGTTTTTCACCAGTAATGCCAATAATATGATAGAACAAGAAGAAAACAACCGAAACGACTACTGGCATTCCTAAACCACCTTTTCTAATAATAGCTCCTAGTGGTGCACCAATGAAGAATAAAACAATACAGGCAATAGAGAGTGTGAATTTTCTGTGCCATTCAATTTCGTGACGCACAATGCGTTCATCTCTTGAGCGTAGTTCTTCGCCAATGGCATTTGCAAATGTTTTCGCTCCCCGAGTAAGGTTAATAGCTGTTGCTAATAAACCGATTCTGCTTGATGGATTCAATGAGTCCACAAAAAATTCTTCTCCTGTCTGATAAGGAACTTCTTGAAATCTTCCTAATGTATCTCTGTAGAGCGTACTGCGCTGCTGTAAACTTAGTGCGAAATCGTCTTTACGGTCGTTACGAACAATTTTTAAAGAGTCTGTTGCTTCTTGCAATTGGCTCAAATTCAACATTTGATAATGATCTTTGAAAAGATCTTCATCTGTTCTTTCGAATTGAAAACCACCCAGATTGAAATTGATTCTGTGCTCTTTAAACTCACTCCGAATTAAAGGAAAATTGGTGCCTTTTTGCTCATCGTACTGATAACCGTCAAATAGTTTAAAGATTAAGTAGCGCATGTCTTCAGATAAGTACATTTCGCCACTCTTGGCAGATATCATTTTACGATTACCTGTTAAATCGCTGTGATCATATATGAGTACTTCTTTTAAACTCTTGCCATCTTTTCCTTTATCTCGAACTCGGATTACGTATCCATCTATGCCATCGTAAAAAACACCTGGATTAAAGTCTAACGCAGGCCGTTGGTGCATGATATCATGCAAAAGTGACTTAAACTTGAGGTTAGCGATGGGTAATACATTGTTACTAAAGAAAAATGCAACTCCGCTCAGTATTAGTGTTACAAAGAGTAGAGGACGCATTATTCTTCTCAACGATATACCACTGGATTTTATGGCTACCAACTCATAGTTTTCGCCAAGATTACCAAAGGTCATAATTGAACTTAGTAGAATAGCCAGAGGTAACGCCATACTAACAAAAGAGGCCGAGGCGTATAAAAACAACTCAGCCAATACTGCGCGCTCTAGCCCTTTACCAACCATGTCTTCAAAATACTGCCATAAAAACTGCATTTCGAAAATGAACACGGTAATAAAAAAAGTAAGGACAAATGGCCCTATATACGTTCTAACGATGAACCAATCCAGTTTCTTCAAAACGGTCTATTTGGATGGTCATTAAACGAAAGGAATTTCTTTTATGTTGTGAGATTATGAACCAATTACATGTTTCAACTCATCAATTTGGCTATTCCAAAGTAATACAGCCTCTTCTTTTTCGTCTGGCTCAGCAAAATCTGTTACAATTAGCGCAACCTCATTGGTTAAAGAATCAATTTTAATACGCATTTCAAAGTAGGTATTTTCACCTTCTTCTTCATCAACTAACCATTGCCAACGGATATACTCTTTAGCACGCTTAGTAAGTAATCTGGCTTGTTCTTCAGAACCGTCCCACTCAAAAGTGAAGATATCCTTTTTGTCGTTTACCACATCAGCAAACCACTCTTGAAGAGAACTAGGTGAACTGATATAGTTATACAACACATTTGCAGAAGAGTTAATGAGGTATTCTAATTGGTATTTTTCTTTTGTCGATTTCATATGCTTCAATAATCCTTTAGGAATATAACCTAGGGCACAATTTAGACTTTTTGATTTATATCGCAAATGCTAGGTCTTAGTGTGCCATCCGTAGGAGAACCATTTTTGTTGATTCGGGCGCAAATAAAAGAATTTAGCTAGGATTGAGGTGATAGAAACACCAACAAAACTTCCAGCTACAAGGTCCATGAAAAAGTGTTGTGATAGGTAAATGCGGGTATAGCCCATAAAGAGAGCTAGTACGAAGAATAGCACATCGGTTGATTTTTTGTTGAAGACAATAGCCAAACTAAAGCATAAAGCAAATGCTGCCGTAGTATGACCTGAAGGAAAGCTATACCTAGCATGTAGTTCAACACTTTCTGCGAATTGAAGTGCATATTCCGGAAAATCTTCAAATACACGTGATGGTCTGTAGTAATCATGAAAGACTTGTCTTTTCAATAACTGAGTTACCACACCACTCAAGGCGGTTGAGAATATTACAAGTAATCCATCTTTAATTCGGTAAGAAAGTAGAACAATGGCAACAATGGCAATTGAGATTCCTTCTGCTAGGTGCGTTCCGAATGCCATGAATGTATCTAACGAAGGACGATTGAGCCGATTAAACATGTAGTGAAGCTCAACTTTATCAAAAGAAATGGCAATAATGGTTCCGATAATTAACCATGAGAAAAAAAGACTAAAGAACCAACGGTGTCTGAGAATCAATGCTTTCATGTGCGTACAAAAGTAGACGCTTTCTTGAGCGAAAGAAGTTTTTTAGAAGTGTTTGGAAAATTCATTCTTTTCATATTACATTTGCGCCCCCTCCGAAAGGGGTGTTATGGCGAGGTAGCTCAGTTGGTT